>DASVLM010000716.1:0-3254 GCA_036384875.1 Noviherbaspirillum sp. | reverse complement strand
CCTGGGCGGCGACGAGTTCGGCCTCATCCTGTCGCGCGTGGACAGTGCGTCAGGCGTCGAACAGTATTGCGATCGCCTCGCCGACCGCATCGGCAAGGAGCCACTGGAGTTCGACGAGCACCGGCTTCCCCTCGGCGCGAGCATCGGCTTTGCGGTGTTTCCCGACCATGGCGACGATCCCGACATGCTGGTGCATCGTGCCGACCAGGCAATGTACGAAGTCAAGCGCACGCGCAAATCCGCACGCACCTGAGGCCGTGGGCACTATACTTCGCCCATGGCTCTCAAATCGACTATTTACAAGGCCGACCTCAACGTGTCGGACATGGACCGCAACCACTTCGGCCAATATTCCCTGACCATTGCCCGTCATCCATCCGAAACCGACGAACGCGTGATGGTGCGGCTGCTGGCCTTCGCCTGCAACGCGAGCGAGACGCTGGCATTCGGGCGCGGCATTTCCACTGACGACGAGCCGGCCCTGTGGCAAAAGGACCTGACCGGCGCCATCGAGCTGTGGATCGACGTCGGCCTGCCGGACGAGAAACTGTTGCGCAAGGCTTGCGGACGTTCGGCGCGCGTGCTGCTCTACACCTACGGCGGCAAGATCGCCGACATCTGGTACGGCGAAAACAAAAGCAAGCTCGCGATGCTGAAGAACCTCGGCATCGTCAACCTGCCTGCGGAGACGACGCAGCAGCTCGCCGCCATGGCGCAGCGGACCATGAGCCTGCAGTGCACCATCCAGGAAGGCCAGGTGTGGTTCTCGGCCGGCGAGGAAACGCTGCAGATCGAGCCGGTGACGCTGCAGGCGGCTTAGCGCGCACTGCAGCCGGTCGTAACAAGACGCAATGCATTCACGCCGTTGCAGCTTCACCGACCGCTAGGTAACATCGGGGTTCACGCCATGCCGCGCCTGCAGCCGAGTCAGATGTTGTACCTGTGACCGCTGCTTCCCGCCGGCATCCGGCACGACCATCACCGAGAAAGGGAAGCGATGAACCTCGACGAAGCGCTGGCCAAGGACATGGAGTTGCGCAAGATGCTGCTGGCGGCGATTGCCGGCAAATACGAACTCGAACCGAAGTCGCTGGCAAAGACCGATGCCTGCGTGCTGGGCAACTGGCTGCACGGCGAAGGCGAGCGCAAGTTTCCCTTCGTGAAAAGCTTCCAGCCCTGCGTCGACGCACACGCGGCCTTCCATGCGGAACTGGAAAAGGTCGCGCGCCTGATCAACCTCGGCGAATACCAGCAGGCGGAAACCATGCTCGCCGCCGGTTCGGCCTGCTTCAAGGCCTACGTTGCGCTGGCCGGCGCGGTCAAGCAATTCAAGTCGGACGCCAGGCTGTAATGGGCAAGACCCGGCTCGAAGCGTTCAGCGATGGCGTGCTCGCCATTATCATCACCATCATGGTGCTGGAAATGAAGGTGCCGCACGGCGAATCGCTGGCGGACCTGCTGCCGCTGCTGCCGGTATTCCTGAGTTACGTGCTGAGCTTCGTCTACGTCGGCATCTACTGGAACAACCATCACCACATGATCCACGCCGCGAGCAAGGTTTCGGGGCGGGTGCTGTGGGCCAATCTTCACCTGCTGTTCTGGCTCTCGCTGTTCCCCTTTGCCACCGGATGGATGGGGGAAAACCATTTCGCACCGCTGCCGACCGCGCTGTACGGATTGGTGCTGCTGATGGCAGCCTCCGGCTACTGGCTGCTGGAACGCACCATCATCGCCGCCGACGGGCCCGAGTCTGTACTCAAGAAGGCCGTGGGCAGCGACTGGAAGGGCAAGCTGTCGCCGCTCTTTTACCTGCTCGCCATCGTCGCCACTGCATGGTCGACCTGGATCGCGCAGGCGCTGTATGTGCTGGTGGCGCTGATGTGGCTGATTCCCGACCGTCGCATCGAACGCGCGCTGCAAGGCCGCGGACACTGAGCGCATGTTCGCCGGCAGCCGACAAATCGAAGTCAAGGATGTCGCACACGGCATCACGTTCCCGGCGCTGGTGCTGTATCCGACCGGCGTGCCTTCCACGACGGTCGAGATCGGGCCGTACACCTTCGACGTGAGCCCGGGCGCACCGGTGGCGCAAGGCCGCTTTCCCCTGGTTGTGATATCGCACGGCAACGGCGGCTCTCACCTGCTTTATCGCGGCATCGCCACCCATCTGGCGCAGCACGGTTACGTGGTCGTGATGCCGGAACATCATGGCAACAACCGCCGCGACAACGCGCTCGAAGGCACGGACGAAAACCTCGCGTTGCGGCCGCGGCATGCCGGCCTCGCGCTCGATGCCGTCGCGGCGCATGACATGTTCGCCGCGCATGTGCAAAGGGACAACGTTGCCTTTATCGGCCATTCCATCGGCGGCTATACCGCGCTCGCTGCCGCCGGCGGCACGCCATGGACGCAGGCCGGAAAGCGAGTGGAGGTGCAGCGCGATGCGCGCATTCGCGCCCTCGTGCTGCTTGCGCCGGCAACGGCATGGTACTTGCCGCAAGGATCGTTGCGCCGGGTGACCGCGCCCATCCTGATGCTGACAGCCGAGCATGATGCATTCACGCCGCCATGGCAGGCCGAGCTGGTATGGAACGGCGTGCCGGACAAGTCGCGCGTCGCCTGGCGCGTCGTTGAAAACGCCGGGCATTTCTCTTTCCTGAGTCCGTTTCCGCCCTCGATGAAACGGCCGGATTTCCGTCCCGCCACCGACCCGCCGGGTTTCGACCGCGAAGCCTTCCACCGGCAACTGCCGGCCGAAGTCCTCGCCTTCCTGGAGAAGCAGATGAAGCAGTGCCTGCGCATTTCGACGCTCTCGCCTTACGACACGCAAGCTGCCGCGCTGATGGCTGCCGGCGATGCGTTCATGATCGCGCTCTATCCCGATGCAGCCGAACACATCACCGGCGCGGCGGCGCTGGCGGCGGACAGCGTTCTCTTCGTCGGCGGTTATGTGGACGATGCGCTGGTGGCATGCGGCGCGGTGCGCATCTGCGATGACGACAACGACGGCGCCGGCGACGGTGTCTATGGCGACCTCAGGCGCATGTTCGTGTCGGAAGAGCATCGCGGCAAGGGATATGCGAAAGAAATCCTGCGCCACCTGGAAGCGCACCTGCGCGAGCGCGGTGTGGCCGTGGCGCGGCTGGAAACAGGCAACAAGCAGCCGGAGGCGATCGAGATGTATCGCCGTTTCGGTTATGCCGAGCGCGGGCCGTTCGGCAAATGTGTGGCGAACGAGTTCAGTGTGTTCATGG
>DASVLM010000715.1:0-2025 GCA_036384875.1 Noviherbaspirillum sp. | reverse complement strand
ACGATTCTGCGGGAAGACATCCAGGCGGATGAGCGAGTCCAGGGTCATGCCGGTGTAGTTTTGCTGATTGGCCACGGCTTTCTGGATCTTCGCGACGATCTGTGGGAGTTCCGAGATTTCGGCATTGGCGCGGTTATCCGCCATGATCTTCGGTACCTTGGTCACGCCAACACCGATGAGGACCAATGCAATCGTGACCACGATACCGAGTTCCAGCAGCGTGAAGCCGCGTTGCTGGTACTTTCGGAAGCTCTCTCGTTTATTCATGTTGGAGCCCCTATTTTCGTGCGGCAAGCTTCGTTTCGATTTGCTCGGCCGATATGGCGCCCGGAACACGTTCGCCGGAAGGAAACAGCAATGCCGGCGTTCCCATCACCCGCAGTTTGCGAGCAAGTGCCACGTTGCGCTCAATCGGCGTGTCGCAATCGACCTTCTCCGGAAGGGCTTTGCCGTTGATCATATGGTCTGTCCAGGCTTGCGATCGATTCGGTGCACACCACACAGCTTGGGATTTCTTGAGCGAGTCTTCGGCCAGGATCGGATACAGCAAGGTGTATATCGTGACGTTCTTTACTTTCGCCAGCTCGCCGTCGAGACGCTTGCAATAGCCGCAGTTCGGATCTTCAATGGTGACAAGGACGCGGCTTCCATCGCCATACACGGTCTTGACGGCATCGGCTAACGGCAAATCCGCGAACTTGAAGGCGCCCAATTCATTCAACCGCTGTTCCGACAGATTCTTCCGCGACTGGACGTCAACGACAGTCGCACCGAAGATAAGGAATTTTCCCTCCTTGTCCGTGTATGCGATGCCACGCGGCGTGACAACCTCATACAGCCCGGCATAGGGCGACTTGTTGATTGCCTCGACGGGCGCACCAATCACAGGCGCGACAGTCTTTTCGATGCGGGATTCCACAGTCCCTGCCATAGCCATCGCAGGCAGGGTCAGCGCGAGCGCCGTCATCAGATTCAGTCGATTCATCAGTAAAACCCCGCATGCAGACCATTCGCCGCCAGAACGCCATCGACTCCTGTTTGCAGCCCATTGATGACATCCTGCGCGATGCCGACGATCTTGACGTTCGCGGTGTGGTCCGCGGTCACGGTGGACAACCACTTTCGTGCATTCAGCGCAGAGGTATCGTTCGAATACAGGTCTACCTCGCGTTGGGTATCCAGGGCGGCGGTAAAGGAACGTGCTGCCGAAACTTTCTCGGATACGATCGTCGAGTCGCTGTTCTGAGCGCTGTTCACAATGGTAAAAGCGATATTCGACAACGTGTACGTGCCCTTATCCAGAAAGTCCGCCCAAAACTTCAAACCGGCCGGTTCGGCGTCCCGATTGAACAGGTGCTGGTACAACGAGTTCACGATGGTTTGCGAACTGGATTGCGAGTAGAGATTCTTGTACTCGATGCTGTTGCCGAAATTGTTCACCATGTCGGTCACTGCCGAACCCGACTGGTTGATCTTGTCCACCCAAAACTGCAGGCCGGCCGGATCAGCAGGACGACCGAAATAGGCAATGTAAGCCTTGAACATCGAGTCAGAGAGGGGGTCAGACAATGCCTTCACAACAGGCAGTTTTGTTTCGGCTTTGAGCGCATCGGCGGCGGACGTCGGGGCATACACGTAATTACCAAAATACTTCTGCACGTTCGCAGCAGTATCAACGTTGTATTCGATTACCAGCTGCAGCAACTTGGTCAGAATCGCCGGCGACGTAATTACTTGACTTCTCGTTGTGATATCCAGTCCAGTGATCGTCGCACCTACCGCACCGTTGTAATAGGTCGTGAGTGCTGTAATGTCCGTCGCTACCGAAACATCTTTGACGACGGTTCCATTATTGGAGATCGTGTCCGTATGCTCGGTGAAGGGGTTTCCAGATTCTCCGTGCACAAAAATGATTGAGCCATAGCTCTTGTAGGCTGCGTCGAGTAGCGGCAAGGCAGCTGATGGGTCTGTTGCCGCAATCGGCGGAACCTTCGAAGGGTCGAAGCGGAGTGAAGTAAATGGAAG
>DASVLM010000714.1:0-2375 GCA_036384875.1 Noviherbaspirillum sp. | reverse complement strand
CCGAAGTCGTGCATGTATCGTCTTGCGCGCATCGCGTACAAGGCCGGCATGATCATTCCGCGCTTGTTGTTCCAATCGCGTTGGCCGAGTGGCAGCGGCCCGCCTCCGAGACTGCTGAGATGATCCATGCCAAATACGAGGACCGTGTCGTACTGTCCGACCTTGAGCGCCTGCAGCGCCAGGTTCAGTGCCGTGGCACCTCCGGAACAGGCGTTGTCCACGTTGTAGACCGCACCGCCTGAAGTATGCAATTCGCGCAGCGCCCTCTGCCCGGGCAGCATGTCGCCAAAGACATTTCCGCAGTAAAACGCCTGGATGTCGGAGATGGCCGTGCCGGCATCGGCCAGGGCTTCGAGAATGGCTGATTGCACCATTGACTCTTCGGTCAGCTCTGGAAATCGACCGAAATCGGTGATTCCAACACCAGTAATCATCGGTTGCTTCATGCTATTACTCCTGGAAAGCGTAGTCGGGTGTGCCGTCGGGCAGAGTGAAGGGAACGACTTTCAGGCGGCTGCCGATTGCCGGGGGTTCTTCCTCGAACAGCAAGCGTCCGAATGCGCGTACATTCGGCTCGAAATCGACCATTGCCAAACCGTAGGGCGGCTTGTCCTTGCTGGCGTGAACGATGGTGTAGCTATACAGGCATCCTGTGGGACCAAGTTCGATTTCCTCGGCTTGCCGGTCCCCATGTACAAATGCGGCAGGGGGAAACTGCGCGGGCTGACCTGGAAGTTGCGTGGCAACGAGCACCATGCCGTTGGGAGTCTCGCGGAAGTGCGGCTCCGTTCTTTTACTGATCTTCATAATCCTCTCCAATGCGAGCGATGTTGGCCAAGACAGCAGTTAGTGTGGCTGGCCGAAACCGAAGTGTCATTGGAGTTCTGCTTGGCATCGTTTAGTGTTACTTAAGTATGGCGACACCTTTTAGTTTTGCTAAATCAAGCTCAGCGAAATTGAAAGGACAGCAGGAACGTGCACGCGCATACTCAATCCACACCGAACTTACCCGCTTCCTGAAAGAACATACTTACGCCATGAAAGAACAGATTCGCGTACCAGTCGTCCTTATGCGTGGTGGCACGAGCAAAGCCGTCTTTCTCAAGCAGCATGATGTCCCGGCGGACCCGGAACTGCGGCAACGTTTTCTGCTTGCGCTTTTCGGCAGTCCCGATATTCGACAGATCGACGGGCTGGGCGGGGCCGACATCTTGACCAGCAAGTGCGCCATCATCGGGCCGCCGTCACGGCCCGACGCGGACATCGACTACACCTTTGCGCAGATCGGTATCGGCGAGCCGACTGTGAGCTACGAGATCGTGTGTGGAAATATCTCGTCAGCGAGCGCGGTCTACGCTTTGCAGGAGCAATTGGTCCCGGTGCAGGAGCCGGTTACCACGGTCCGCGTGCACAACACGAACACCGGAAAAATTCTGCGTATGGTGGTGCAATGCGCGGACGGTGAGCCGTTGGTGGAAGGCGAATGCGAAGTAGATGGAGTGCCGGGGACTGGCGCAGAAGTCGCCTTGGACTATTCAGGCACGAGCGGAAGTGCAACGGGCAAGCTGCTGCCTACCGGGCAGGCGCAGGATACGCTCTACGTGCAGCGTCTCGACAAGGAATTGAGCGTCTCAATCGTGGATGTAGGTACGGTATGCGTGTTTATCCGCGCGGCGGATCTGGGCGTTACCGGAACCGAACTCCCCGGCCAATTAAATCCAGACGTCTATGAAGTCGCAGAAGAAATTCGGCGCTGGGCTGCCGAACGATGCAAGCTGGAGACGGCAATTACGCCGTACCAGATTCTTGTCAGTCCGCCGCAGGATTATCAAAACAACGCCGGCGATCGACTCGTCAAGGCATCAGAAGTCGATCTCGTGGCACGCATGGTTCTGAAAGACGGGGTGATGCATAAGGCCTTTCCAGGCGGCGGTTCAGTTTGTCTTTCGGTTGCGGCACAGATCGCGGGGACCATACCGGCCGAGGCGCGCGCAAGTCATGCCAGTCCGGCGCGAATACGTATCGGCCATCCAAGCGGCGTGCTCGGTATCTACGCGCACGTCGAGCATTCGGATGGAGAGGAAGAGTGGAGCGTACGAGAAGTGCACTTCACTCGCACTGCCCGGCGGCTGTTCGAGGGAACGGCCTACCTTCGGCGTCGGCTTCTGGGAACATGAATCAATTGGCCCGGAAAAATTGGCCGATTACTTATGCGTCAGTCCAACTCCTGAACAGATTTTTCATGAACACTCAACAAATGTTTTCGTTACAAGGCCGCACCGCGCTCATCACCGGTGGATCACGCGGCATCGGCCGCATGATCGCCGAAGGTTTTTTGGCGCAGGGTGCACGTGTGTACATCAGCGCGCGCAAGG
>DASVLM010000713.1:0-3690 GCA_036384875.1 Noviherbaspirillum sp. | reverse complement strand
TGTACGGGCAAAGATGGTGGCGAAGTGATATCGGAGCGCCGCAAAACGCGGAACAGGCAGGCTTTTCCATTTCACTTTTCCGCTTGGCGCCGCTCTTAACTTAACTTTACGCCGTTTTACAGAACACCCCCTCGCGTAGCGGACAAGGCCGCCGATATATTCAACAAGCGTTCGATTCGTCGACGCATGCAACGCATTATCCATTCCATTCAAGGAGGTCACCATGTCTGTCGGCAGCGTCGCGAGCAGCAGCTATAACTATTCCACGTCGCAAATCGGATGCAATTCGCAATCCGGCAGCAGCAATTCGAGCAATAGCGTCGGTAACATGCCGCCACCTCCGCCTGGTGGCGCAGGCGGCGGCTTGATCGGCGCAATTGCCGATGCCTTGTCGAAAATCGGCATCACCGGCACCAGCGACTCGAGCAGCGCTGCCGCATCCAGCAGCGCGACCGGCTCCGACTCGAGCAGCACCTCTTCCAGCACCTCGGATGCGGGCCAGGCGATCAGCGGTTTCCTGCAAAGCCTGATGGCGGCATTGCAAGCCCAAGGCAGCAGCAGTTCCTCATCTTCGAGCGGCTCGACCGATGCTGCAAGTGCCGCAGGCGGCCCGGGCAAGCTGGCGTCCAGCCTGCAAAGCTTGATTGCGGAACTGGGTTCGTCTTCGTCCACCAGCACCTCCGGCAGCACCTCCTCGACGTCTTCATCCAATACGTCCAGTACATCCGATAGCAGCAGCGCCGAAAGCGCACTCGAAACGAGTTTTCAAAACATGGTCAGTACACTCGGCGACACCAGCAGTTCGGCCACCTTGAGCAACTTCCTGTCGGCACTGGCGACCAATCTGCAAAACCATGGGCCGATGGGCAATATGGTCAATACCAGCGCTTAACCAGGCAGTTTGACTTTGACAGGCAAGGGAGCCAGCGCGGCGGCAAGCCGTTCGCGCAAGTCCTGCCCCCAATTTGACGGCACGGCGACGCGAATACCGTCGGCTTCGCCGCCCTCGATGGCCGGCACAGGCACGCCGGCTTCCTCACACACCTTGATCACACAAGCGCTCACCACGGCTTGGGCCGCCTTCAAGCGCAGGGCCGGCTTGTACAGCTTGCCGACATTAGTCACCGGCATGGCCTCCAGTATGGTGACCGATTTCGGCCGCGCCGGGCCCTCGTCAACGCGCTCGACGGCGTAAGCCAGCAACTCCTCTTCCGTCGCGCTCGCGCCGGGCACGAGCGTGGCGAACAGTACCGGCAATTCGCCGGCATAGGCATCGGGCGCCCCTACCGCCGCGCAGATCTGCACCGCCGGGTGGGCGCCTAGCGCATCTTCTATCGTCTTCGGGTCAATGTTATGGCCGCCGCGTATGATCAAGTCCTTCGAGCGGCCGCTCAGGTGCAGCCGCTCCTCGTTGTCGATCCAGCCGAGGTCGCCCGTGGCGAGCCAACCGTCAGGGGTAATCACGCCTTCGTTGTCGCGCGCATCGACGAAGCCGGAAAACAGATTGGGCGACTTGAACATCACCATACCGATTTCGCCGCGCGGCAGTTCCCGGCCAGAGGCCTTGCCATGCTCGTCGAGCGCCGCGATGCGCCATTGCGTGTGCGGCAGGCGCAAACCGACGCAGCCGGCTGGCGCCTCGACACCGACCGGCGTGATGCTCGAAATGCCGGCCATCTCGGTCATGCCCAGGCTTTCATGCACGTGCAGACCCGTGAGCTTCTTGAAGCGCGCCGCCAGTTCGGGCGCCAGCGGCGCGGCACCGGTGCGGCAATACTTGATGCTGGAAATGTCCGCATCGATGGGAACATTGGTCAGCGCCGCCAGTACCGTAGGCACAGCTGCCATCACGGTGGAGCGGTACTTCGCCGCCAGGCGCCAGTAATTGACAAGCACGGCACGGTTGCGCATCAGGCCCGCCGTGGGAATCACCGTTTCGGCCCCGGCCGAAAACGCGGTCAGCGCACCGGGCAGCGTGCCGGCGACGTGAAACAACGGAAACACGTTGATCGTCACATCGGCGGGGGACAAGCCCTGCATCTGCACGCAGGCCCATGCCGTGAACACTTGCGCGCCATGGCTGTGGCGTGCAAGCTTGGGCGCGCCGGTGGTGCCGCCGGTGTGAAAATAAGCGGCAATGTCGCTTTTGGCGATATCGCGGCCGGACACGAGCCGATCAGCCGGCTCGACGGCAAGCAAGGCGCCGAAATCGCCCGGCTGCGCCGCTTCATCGATGGGCGTGACACGCAGCACATGCCGCAGCGTGGGCACGGCCTCTTTGATCCGTTGCGCCTTGCCCCACATGTCGGCATCGCCATCGGCGCCGTAGGCGAACAGGACCTTGGCCCTGGCGGCATTCATCAGCGAAGCCAGCTTTTCTTCCGTAAGCAAAGGATTCAAGGGTTGCACGATACCGGCCGCCTCGCCGCCCCAGAGCGCGAGATGGTAGTCGAGACAGGCCGGCAGCAGGATGGCGATCGCATCCCCTTTTTCCACACCAAGGCCGTGCAGCAGATTGGCTGTCCGGTTGATGCCGGCGAACAGTTCGGCATACGACAAGCGCAGCGGCTCATCGTCCGGCTCGGCCGTTTTGAGAAAGGTCAGCGCGATCTTGTCGCCAAAGGCTTGCGCCGAATTGCGGAAGATTTCGTAGGTGCTCTGGACGGTCAGCGACTGTTCCAGCGGAATCGCTTCGAGACGTTCGACGTCGGCGATGTTCTTGATGGGGAAGCGTTGCGAAAATGGGGATGTCACTGCCGTCTCCTGAGAAACTCTCCTCTCCCGCTCGCGGGAGAGGGATTCCTTTAACTTCGTTTAGGTATCTGCAAACCCCGGGCCACAGCAGGCCGCGCCAGAAAAGCTTCCAGCACGCGATTGACCTCGGCAAAATCCTTCATTCCAACCAACTCGCCCGCCTCATAAAACCCGCCTAGATTCCTCACCCAGGGGAAGGTCGCGATGTCGGCAATGCTGTATTCATCGCCCAATATCCACTGCCTGCCCGCAAGGCGCTTGTCCAGCACTTCCAGCAGGCGCCGCGATTCGGCCACGTAGCGCTCGCGCGGGCGTTTGTCTTCGTATTCGCGGCCGGCAAACTTGTGGAAGAAGCCGACCTGGCCGAACATGGGGCCGATGCCGCCCATCTGGAACATGAGCCATTGCAGGGCTTCATAGCGCCCGGCCGCATCCGACGGAATCAGTTTTCCAGTCTTCTCCGCCAAATAGAGCAGGATGGCACCTGATTCGAACAGCGGCAGCGGCCGCCCGCCGGGGCCGTTCGGATCGATGATCGCGGGAATCTTGCCGTTGGGGTTCAGCGAAACGAATTCGGCGGAACGCTGGTCGCCGCTGTCGAAGCTGACCACGTGCGGCTCGTAAGGCAGCCCGATTTCCTCGAGCATGATCGACACCTTCACGCCATTGGGTGTCGGCAGCGAATACAGTTGCAGCACGTCGGGCCGTTGCGCCGGCCATTTTTTGGTGATGGGAAATTGCAAAAGATCGGTCATCATGCGTCCTTGGAATGATACGAAGCGCAAAGCGTATCACTGCGCGGAATTTTCCGCCGAGAGCGCCATATATCGGGCCAGATGAAAATCCTCGTCGCCCAATTGATGATCGATCATGACGAGCCGCTTGGCGTAGTGCGGCAGCGGCAATTCCCAGCTCATGCCTATGCCGCCGTGCAAT
>DASVLM010000712.1:0-6923 GCA_036384875.1 Noviherbaspirillum sp. | reverse complement strand
GCAGGATCTCCATGTCTTCCTTGGTGTAGATGTCGTTGGTGATCACCGCCATGTCGTAATGGTCGCGCATGGCCTTGCACAGCATTTCGCATAGCGCCGTCTTGCCGGAGCCGACCGGGCCGCCGATACCGACGCGAAGGGGATTGGATGCGGTTGTCATTCCTTGCCTCACTCAAAAATTTTTACGAACGATACAAACGGCTGTATTGCACCTCATGGCGCATGGACAGCAGCGACAGGCCGGGCGACCAGTTGGATAATTCGTCATCCTGCAACGATTGCGCGACGCGGGCCGCTTCCTCGACTTCTGGCCGCAGCGACAGCAGCAGGCGCTGGCCAGCGACCTGGCCCAGCGGCACCGACTTCACGCATACCAGAACCTGGTTTTCGGTCCACGAAAACAGCATACCGAGCAGCGCTGCGTCGTGCGGCACGTCCAGCGCTACAGCGCAATAGGCGAGCGCGGTCGGCAGCGGCACTTCCGCTTGCGTACCGAGGATGGCGCGCATGGCGTCGTCGCCGACGCCGAGATCTGTTGCGAGTTTCGACAGCGAGTATCCCATCTGAATGGTCTCGGCACGGAATTCCGCGGTATCGCGTGCCGCGAGAAAGCGTTCGTTCCATGTGGCGACTGCATCAGCATCGCGTGCAGCGAAGGCATGCATCAGCCGCCACAGCACCGGTGCTTCGAAGCGCGCAACCACATGATGCAATGCCTCGGCGATCCAGCTGCGGGCGTCGGCTTCGTGTTTCACAATGCCTCGCTCCAGCGCCGCCTCCAGGCCCTGAGAATAGCTGTACGCGCCGATCGGCAGCGAAGGGCTGGCAAGCTGCAGCAGATGGAGCAGGGCGGTGGATTGCATTGCTTCAGCTTTTATCCGACGGCCGATGGATTTTCTGACGCAGCGGAATCGGCGCCAGCGGATGACCATGCTCATGATCGTGATGATGATGGCCGCCGCCGTAAGCACCCGACTCCGGTTCGAACGGAGCCATTTCCTCGGTCACGGTAGCGCCCAGGCCTTCCAGCATTTCTTTCAGCACCGTGTCCTTGCGAATGCGAAGGAAACCCTTGTCCGCATCGCCGCCGACCTGCGCCTGTGTGTGACGATTGCCAAGATGGAAGGCGCAGCGTAGCAGTTCGCGCGGCGTGGTGCATTCGACGCGGTAAGTGGCTTCCTTGGCGGCGACGATGCGAACGATACGGCCGTCATCGCCTTTCATCAGGTCGCCGTCGCGCAGCACGGTGCCGCGCACGGTGAACACCGCGACTTCCTCGCTGGAGACCAGGTGCGAGCGCAGGCGGCTCTTTTCGCGCAACTCGTAAGGCAGGACCAGTTCGCCGTCGATACGCTCGGCGTGGTCGATCTTGGAAAGCAGAGTCAGCATATTCTTCAAAACAGGAAATAACGTTGTGCCATAGGCAGCACCTTGGCGGGTTCGCACACCAGCAGTTCGCCGTCTGCACGCACCTCGTAGGTTTCGGAATCGACTTCCATCTTCGGCGTGAGGCCGTTATGGATCATGTCGGATTTGCGCAGCGTACGCATATTCCGCACCGGGATCAGCGGCTTGTTCAGCTTCAGCGCGTCGCCCACACCGGCATCGAATGCTGCCTGCGAAACGAAGGTAACCGAGCTGCGCAGCGCACCGCCGTACGCGCCGAACATCATGCGATAGTGCACCGGCTGCGGCGTAGGGATCGAGGCATTCGGGTCGCCCATCTGCGCGGCGGCGATCATGCCGCTCTTCAGAATCATCGATGGTTTCACTCCGAAGAAGGCCGGCTTCCACAGCACGATGTCGGCCAGCTTGCCGACTTCCAGAGAACCGACCACATGCGAAATGCCGTGCGTGATCGCCGGGTTGATGGTGTACTTGGCGATGTAGCGCTTGGCGCGGAAGTTGTCATTGCGGCTGCTGTCTTCCGGCAGTGAGCCGCGCTGCACCTTCATCTTGTGCGCCGTTTGCCAGGTACGCAGGATGACTTCGCCGACGCGGCCCATCGCCTGCGAGTCGGACGACATCATCGAGATCGCACCGATGTCATGCAGGATGTCTTCCGCCGCGATCGTCTCGCGACGGATGCGCGACTCGGCGAAGGCAATGTCTTCCGCGATCGCCGGGTCGAGGTGATGGCACACCATCAGCATGTCGAGATGCTCGTCAAGCGTGTTGACGGTATACGGTCGCGTCGGATTGGTGGAAGAGGGCAGCACATTGCTTTCACCGACTGCCGCGATGATGTCCGGTGCATGGCCGCCGCCCGCGCCTTCGGTGTGGAAGGTATGGATGGTGCGGTCCTTGAACGCAGCCAGTGTGCTTTCGAGGAAACCGGCTTCATTCAGCGTGTCGGTGTGGATGGCGACCTGGATATCCATTCGGTCGGCCACCGACAGGCAGTTGTCGATCGCGGCTGGCGTGGTGCCCCAGTCCTCATGCAGTTTCAGGCCGATGGCACCAGCGCGGATCTGTTCTTCCAGCGGTTGCGGCAGGCTGACATTGCCTTTGCCGAGAAAGCCGAGGTTCATCGGAAACGCATCGGCCGCCGACAGCATCGAGTAGATGTGCCACGGGCCCGGCGTGCAAGTGGTGGCCGCCGTCCCGACTGCCGGGCCGGTACCGCCGCCCAGCATCGTAGTCACGCCCGACATCAGCGCTTCCTCGATCTGCTGCGGGCAGATGAAGTGGATATGCGAATCGATGCCGCCGGCAGTCACGATCATGCCTTCGCCGGCGATGATTTCCGTGGCGCCGCCGATGGCCATCGTCACGTTGGGCTGGATATCGGGATTGCCCGCCTTGCCGATGCCGGCGATGCGGCCGTTCTTCAGGCCGATGTCCGCCTTCACGATGCCCCAATGGTCGAAGATGAGCGCATTGGTGATGACCGTATCCATCACGTCCTTGTGCGGCAGTTGCGACTGGCCCATGCCGTCGCGAATCACCTTGCCGCCGCCGAACTTCACTTCCTCGCCATAGACGGTGTAATCCCTCTCGACTTCGATAAAGAGGTCGGTATCGGCGAGGCGCACGCGATCGCCGACGGTGGGGCCGAACATCTCAGCATAAGCCTGGCGGGAAATCTTGCTCATTTGAGTGCTCCCATCACCTTGGCATTGAAACCGTAAACCCTGCGGTCTCCAGCGAGTTCAACGAGTTCGACCGTGCGTTCCTGTCCCGGCTCGAAGCGCACCGCCGTGCCGGCAGCGATGTTCAGGCGCATGCCGTAGGCGAGCTGGCGATCGAACTGCAAGGCCTCGTTGACCTCGAAAAAGTGGAAGTGCGAGCCGACCTGTATCGGGCGGTCGCCGCTGTTGGCAACGGTAACAATCACGGTGCGGCGGCCGGCATTCAATTCAATCTCGCCGGGTTCGATCAGCATTTCTCCTGGAATCATCGTGGTCTCCTAGGGAATCGGGTGATGGACCGTGACAAGCTTGGTGCCGTCGGGGAAGGTCGCTTCGACCTGAATCTCCGGGATCATTTCGGCGACGCCATCCATCACATCGTCGCGCGTCAAAATCCTGGTCCCTTCCGACATCAGCTCGGCAACCGTCCTGCCATCGCGCGCGCCCTCCATGATGGCGGCAGTGATCAGCGCCACTGCTTCCGGATAATTCAACTTCAGCCCGCGTGCCTTGCGGCGCTCTGCCAGCAGCGCGGCGGTGAAGATCAGGAGTTTGTCTTTTTCTCGTGGAGTCAGCTCCATTCATTTCTCCTTTCAGGTGTTCCAGATGCGCGGCACTTCAGCGTCGCGGCCCGTGAGTTGTGGGCGCAGTAACTGCCATGCATGCGTCATGATTCTTCTTGCGGTTTGGCTCGAATTGCCAAGGTAACGGGCGACGAGTACGGATTTCATTTGCGTGGCACCGAACAGCTCACTGTCTCCAGCCAGCGCGCCGGCTTCTTCGCGCAACGCTGCGATTGTCGACGCAGGCAAGGTCTTGCCAACAGCGATCAGCGTCGCACAGACGGTGTTGCCATTGAGTCCGAGCGGGCTGCGCATCGCGCTACCCTGCGCATCCAGCCTGCCTTGCTCAAACCATACCAGCCGACCGTCACGGCGGATGCTCGTACGTTGCCGCACGCTCCCGGTGGAGAAGGATTCTCCCGATGCCGTGCGTCCAAAGCACAGGATTTCGCAGCCGATATACATGCCCTCTGCGCCGAGTGTCACGTCATGGTCGAGGCGAACCTCGGCGGCATCGAAGAAGATGGTCTCCTGCGGCATCCATTCCAGCACGGCGCGATTGCCCGTTTCGATACGAACCTGCTGTCGCGATACCTTGCCGTGGGCTTTGTACCATTTCGCTGCGCCCGGCGTGGTGATGAAGACCGCGGCGTCATCGCCGGCCTGCACTGAAATTTCCAGTTCATCGCCGCCGACCACGCCGCCCGGCGGATGCACGATGATTGCATGGCAGACGTCCTTGCCCTCTGGATAAAGCGGCTTTTGCACGCGCAGCGGACCGAAATGCGAGCGTTCCACCATGCGTGTGCCGCCCTCATTCCCGACATGGGAAAAACCCAGCGTCAACCGCGCATCGTTGCGGGCATTGGCATGCGTCAGGGGAGGATCGTCTGGCAACAATTTCATCCTGCGACTATACCGCCAAATGCCGCTTCACATCCTCGTTGTTCATCCTGTCCTGCGTGCCCGAAGCCACTACCTCGCCGCGCGACAGGACGACGAATTTGTCGGCCAGCTCGTGCGCGAAATCGAAGTACTGCTCGCACAGCAGGATGGCGATGTCGCCGCGCTCGCGCAGCAGCCGAATCACACGGCCGATGTCCTTGATGATGGAGGGCTGGATGCCTTCCGTCGGTTCGTCGAGAATGATCAGCTTCGGATCGGCAAGCAGGGCGCGGGCGATGGCAAGCTGTTGCTGCTGACCGCCGGAGAGGTCGCCGCCGCGACGATGCAGCATTTCCTTCAGCACCGGGAACAATTCATAAACTTCATTCTTGATCTTCGATGCCTGCCGGCCGGGCTTGACCGCCATTCCCATCAGCAGGTTTTCTTCCACAGTCAGGCGGGCGAAGATTTCGCGGCCTTGCGGCACGTAAGCGATACCGAGCGCGGCGCGTTCATGCGGCTTCATCTTCGTGATGTCGCGGCCTTCGAGTCCCACCTTGCCGCTGGCGACCGGCAATACGCCCATCAGGCATTTCAGCAACGTTGTCTTGCCCACGCCGTTGCGGCCGAGCAGCGCCAGGCATTCGCCCTTGTTCAGGGACATCGACACGCCGCGCAGCGTGTGCGAAGAGCCGTAGTATTGATTGAGCTGTTCGATGTTCAGCATGGTCAGCGCCCCAAATAAACTTCAATCACGCGCTCGTCCGACTGCACCTGCTGCATCGTGCCCTCCGCAAGGACGGCACCTTCGTGCAGCACGGTAACCTTGCCTTCCTGTGCAATCTCGGTGACGAAAGCCATGTCGTGCTCGACCACCATGATCGAATGCTTGCCGCGCAATTCGTTCAGCAGCTCGGCAGTGCGCGCCGTTTCAGCATCCGACATGCCTGCAACAGGTTCGTCCAGCAGCAGCAATTGCGGCTCCTGCATCAACAGCATGCCGATCTCCAGCCACTGCTTCTGGCCATGCGATAGCAGGCCGGCGGGACGGTTCTCCTGGCCGTTCAAACGGATCAGTTTGAGGATCTCGGCAATCTGGTCTTTTTGCGACGAAGTGAGCTTGAAGAAGAGCGTCGGCTTGACGCGCTTGTCCATCTTCATCGCCAGCTCCAGGTTCTCGAATACTGTGTGTTGTTCGAACACCGTCGGACGCTGGAACTTGCGGCCGATACCGGCATGCGCGATGTGGTATTCGGTCATCTTCGTCAGGTCGAAGGTCTGGCCGAAGAAAGCAGAGCCCGATGTCGGACGGGTCTTGCCGGTGATGACATCCATCGTGGTCGTCTTTCCGGCGCCGTTCGGGCCGATGATGCAGCGCAGCTCGCCGACGGAAATATCGAGGTTCAAACCCTTCAATGCCTTGAAGCCGTCGAAGGAAACGGTGATGTCTTCGAGGTAAAGAATCGCGCCGTGCGTGGTATCGACGCCCTCCGGCTTCATGCGTCCGTACGAAGTGCCGTACTCGGCGTGCTGGTCGCTCTCGTATTTCTGGCCGGGTTTCAATACGTCGTTCATGCGGCCTCCTTGTTCTTGCGGAATTGCTTCGCCAGGCCCAGTATCCCTTGCGGCATGAACAGCGTGACGAGGATGAAGATCAGGCCGAGCGCATACAACCACAGGTCGGGGAAGGCCGCGGTGAACCAGCTCTTCAGGCCATTGACGGAGAAGGCGCCGATGATGGGGCCGAGCAGCGTACCGCGCCCGCCGACGGCGGCCCAGATCACCATTTCAATTGAATTACCCGGCGACATTTCCGACGGGTTGATGATGCCGACCTGCGGCACATACAAGGCGCCAGCGATGCCGCACAACACGGCGGACAGCGTCCACACGAAGAGCTTGAACCACAATGGGTTGTAGCCGATGAACATCAGCCGTGATTCGGAATCTCGCACCGCCTGCAGCACGCGGCCCAGCTTGGAGGTGACAATCCAGCGGCACAGCACCAGCGAGCCGACCAGGAAGGCCAGTGTGATCAGGTATAGCGCAGCCTTGGTCGATGCCGAAGTGATGGTGAAGCCGAGGATGCGCTTGAAATCGGTGAAGCCATTGTTGCCGCCGAAGCCGGTGTTGTTGCGGAAGAAGAGCAGCATGAAGGCAAACGTCATTGCCTGCGTGATGATCGAGAAGTACACGCCCTTGATGCGCGAGCGGAAGGCGAAGAAGCCGAACACGAAGGCGAGGATGCCTGGCACCAATACCACCAGCGCCATGCTGTACCAGAAATGGTCGGTGAACGACCAGTACCACGGGTAGGATTTCCAGTCGAGGAAGACCATGAAGT
>DASVLM010000711.1:0-4153 GCA_036384875.1 Noviherbaspirillum sp. | reverse complement strand
TGTAGAGGCCGGCGGCTTCCGCCATGCGCGAGCGGTCCAGCGTCGCATAGGCGACGGTCGACAGCGGCACGAAGATCAGACCCATGCCCAGCCCTTGCAGCATTGCGGGCCAGATGACCCAGAACGTGCTCACGCCGAGGGAATAATGCGTCATGAAATGCGAACCGAGCGCGCTGATCATCATGCCGGAACCAACCAGGATGCGCGGATCGGTGCGCGCTACCAGCCGCCCGACGATGAGCATGCTGATGGCGGTCGCCACGCCGCGCGGCGCCATCACGAGGCCGGTGGTAACGATGGGGTAATTCAGCAGGCGCTCCAGCAGGATAGGCTGCACCACGATGGTTCCGAACATGCCGAGTCCGAGCAGCGCAATCACGAGGCAGGCCATCGCGAAGTTGCGGTCCTTGAAGATGCGGATATCGAACAGCGCCCGCTCGCGCCGCCGCCAGCTGTAGAGTGTGAATCCGACCAGCCCGATGGCGCCCAGTACGGTGGAAATGCGGATATCCAGGGCGGCGAACCAGTCTTGCGCGGTACCGCGGTCGAGTGCGTATTGCGTACCGGCGACGCCGGTGGCCAGGAGAAACACGCCCGGCCAATCCATCTTGCGTTCCCTCCGCACCGTGTCGGGCACGAATTGCGAGGCGAGGAAGAACGACAAGGCGCCGACCGGCACATTGATGTAGAAGGTCCAGCGCCAGCTGGCGGCGTCCGTCAGCCAGCCGCCGAGCGTCGGCCCCAGCACCGGTCCGACCATCACGCCCAGTCCCCAGATCGCCATCGCATTGCCGCGCTCTTCCGGCGGATAGGCTTCGGTCATGATGGCTTGCGAAAGCGGCACCAGCGCCGCGCCGAACACGCCCTGCAGCATGCGGTACAGCACGATCTGCACGATATTGCCGGCGATGCCGCACAATGCCGATGAACCGACGAAGCCGGCGATGCAGATCAGCAGGTAACGCTTGCGGCCGAGGATGTCGGAGAAGTAGCCGGTGAGCGGCATGAAGATGGCCGCGGTTACGAGGTAGCTGGTCAGAACCCAGCTGATTTCATCGGTGGTAGCGCCGAGTTCGCCCTGCATGTGCGGCAGCGCGACGTTGACGATGGTAGTGTCCAACACCTGGATCAGCGTGGCTGACATCACCGCCAGCGTGATGAACAGGCGTGCTGCCTTGTCCGGCAGCGGTGGCGGTGTTGGCGGAGCGACAGCTGGTGGTGCGGTGGCCATGCTATTGCGGCGGACCCACCGCGACGAGGATGCTGCAGGGCGCGCGCTCCAGCAGCGTGGCGTCTTCCGAGTCGCTCCACCAGCGTGCAAGGCGGCTTCGTTTGCGGTGGCCGAGCACGATGAGGTCCACGTTCAACGACCTTGCGGTGAGGTCGATCTGCTCGATCGGATCGCCGAAGGCAATGTAGCCGTGCGCATCCAGTCCGCGTTCCTTCAGCCATGCGACGCCTTCGTTCAGGATCTGCATGGCTTCTTCATTCTCGCGATGGAACGCGGCTTCGGTCAAACCTTCCGGCACGGAACGTCCCGTGACGCTGCGAATGACCGCGAGAAGATGCGTTTCCGTCTTCATGCAGATGGCAACGTCGGCGCCGTCGCGCAGCGCATTGCGGCCTTCCGCCGTGCCGTCGTAGCAAAGCAATATCCTCTGGTACATGGTGTCATTGTCCCGATGTTTGCGGCGCATCGCGTGCTGCGACTTCGACATTCGCCGTGGTGCCTATGCGCAGGGGATGGCGTGGATCGGGATTGGTCACGCGCACGCGCACCGGCACGCGTTGCGTCACCTTCACCCAGTTGCCGGTGGCGTTTTGCGGCGGCAACAACGAGAAGGCCGTGCCCGCCCCGCCGCTCACGCTCTCGACGACGCCACGGAACGGATGGTCGGGATACATATCGACCGTAACGGTAGCCGTCTCGCCTGGCTGTACCCTTCCCAGTTCCGTTTCCTTGAAATTCGCATCGACCCAGTATTCCTGGTTGCTGATGACCGAGAACAGCGGCGCGCCGGGCTGCACTGTGTTGCCCGGCCGCAGCGAAAGATTCGCCACCGTGCCCTGTGTGGGAGAAACCACATGCGTGCGCTGCAAGTCGATTTCTGCCTGCGCCACGGCGGCGCGCGCTGCGCGCACCGATGCATTTTCGTCGCCCGTCGCACCGAGTGCGCTGCGCGCCTGCTCGAGATTGGCCTGCGCTGCCTGCAGCGCCGCGATAGCGGTTGCTTGTTGCGTGCGCGCCGCTTCGCTTCCCTGGCGCGAAATGAAGCCCTGCCGCACAAGCTGTTGTTCGCGCGCATTGTTAGAGCGGGCGTTCTCCAATTCCGCACGCCGCTGCGCCACCTGCGCTTCCGCCGCCTGCACCGCCGCGCTCTGCTGCGATACCGATTGCTCGGCCAGGCGCAATTGGGCCTGCGCTTTCTCGAGCGCCACGCGATAGGGTTCAGGGTCGATCTCGAACAGCGGGTCGCCCGTCTTCACCGGCTGGTTGTCGCGCACGAAAACGCGCGTCACAGCGCCGCTTACCTGTGCCGCCACCTCCACCGTATTCGCGTTGATGTAGGCGTCATCGGTACTCACGTAAAGCTGGCTGTGCCGCCAGTAGCGATAGCCGAAGATGGCAGCGACGATCAAGACCGCGGCAATGACCAGCCACTTGGCCGACTTCCTGATCGATAACCTGTTGCGGCTGCCCGCCGGCGCCTTGTTGGAAACGGACGCATCCATGCTGCGGTTTTAGCAAGAAGCGTGCACATCGGCTTCGTTGATACGCACGGGTAAATCGACAATGAACCGACATGCAATACGCGACGCGTTTGCAAAAAGCACCAACTGCATGCCGACCACGTTGAAAATCCTGCACGCCGTTTGGCTATTTTTGCGCGGGCAATTGCACTGCGTCATCCAGCACGTCCTGCACATACAGCATGGCAATCAATACCGATAACACCGCAGTCAATGGCGTCGCGATCGCCACGCCCGCCAGCCCGAAACCGATGCCCATCAGCACCTGCATCATGACCGTCAACGCCGGCGGCATCGACACTGTCTTGCGCTCCACCATCGGCAACAGCAGATAGCCTTCCAGTGTCTGCATGACGGTGAACAGGCCGATCACGAGCACAGCCTTCCTCGGCTCCTGTGCAAATGCAATGAGCACTGCCGGAACCGCCGAAAGAATCGGCCCGATGTAAGGAATGAAATCGAGCAAGCCGGCCAGCACGCCGAGCGTCAGCGCCAGCGGCACATCAAGCAACATCAGGCCGAAGCCAAGGGCAGCTCCGACGATCACCATCGACAACAACTTGCCGCGCAACCACAAGGTCAGCGTCATCCCGAGCTCGCGGAATACCGCCCTGCCTCGCGGCCGGCGACCGGGCGGCAACAACTTGAGCGCCCCCTCGATATAGAGGGACGGCGAAGCAGCGAGATAGACAGCGACGAAAAAAATCACCGCCGCGTTGCCCACTACGCCCAACACATTCGAAAATATCAGCCCGGCCTTCGAGGCTATCGACGCGCCGGCAAACAATGCATCCGGCGAGGGCAGTTGCCGTTCCAGTTGCTGAAGCGCGGGATGCCCGGCCAGAAACGCGCGGAAGCGATCCAGCGCAGCCGGCAAATCCGCCGACAACTCGCTCGCCTGCGCGGCAATGCGCGGCGCAATCAACAGACCAGTCAGCACCAGCAGCACCACCACAACCACCAGCGTGATCGAAAGCGCTGCACCGTGCGACAACGGCAGCCGACGCGAAATAGTGTGAGCAGCATCCGCGAGCAGCACCGCAACCAGCACGCTCGCAAAGCCGACGATCAACACATTCGACGCATACCAGAACAAGGCAACCAGCAGCAGGAACACCAGCGCGATGCCGAACACAAACAGTACGCGGGTAGCGAATCGCTCATCGATCGGCGGGCCTGATTCTTCCCGTTGAAACGGGGCCTGGGACTCATGTTGCACGGTGACTCCTTGGAAATGTTCCGGATCGAACAAGAAGCGCGAGCAATTCCAATGCCATAACCGCGCGTGGAATGCCGTTTGCTATCTAGACCCCACCACAGCAGCAGGGCTGGCGGATTTTCAGCGAGGCAGTGGCGCATTCGGGCGGGGAACAACTGCAAGACTCTTCTCTATCCGGCTTCC
>DASVLM010000710.1:0-1670 GCA_036384875.1 Noviherbaspirillum sp. | reverse complement strand
GGCGGATCTGCCGCGCCGCTGGCCCAATCAGGATCGGCGAGATTGAGTGGCGACTTCACATTGATGGCCGCTGCCGCCTTCAAATAAAGCTGCGCAACGCTGTAGAGGATCACCCCAGCCGCGGCGCTCACCAGCGCATAGCCCTGGCTGAGCAGCTTGACATTGCTAGACGCATTGACCGTGAATGTCTTGCAGTTGAAATTCACTGCTCCATTTGGATGGTTGAGCGTGAACTGGTTTTTATCGATGGTCAGATTGATCTGCGCGGGTCGGCCGGCCTGTTGAAGTTGGCCGCCCTGCGCATTCTTGGCTTGCGGCAAGCTATCATCGTCCATGACCTGCAGGACGATCTGCTTGCTGTTCGGAACTGACCCCCAGATACCGTTGCGCTTAAAGTGAACCTGCTGTCCCTGGTCGTCGTGAAGGGCCACCTCGCCGGCGGCGAGCTGATAGAGGCGGAAGCGCCGATCGCCGGTAACGAGCACCACGCCATGGCTGCGGCCGGAGCCCATGAAGCCCATGAAGCCCTCGGCGCCCATTCGCGACTGACCGCTGCCGGTCGGTTTCTGCGCGACGCTGGTGAAGCCATAGGGATGGACGTGCTCGAGATCGTGCTGCACCTCGGTGACGTTCAGGCTCGCGGTGTGCGACTGCATCAGGGTCGTGTCGTCGACCTGCTCGACGATGGTGCGGCCCAGGGCGTTTCCACCTCGGTCAGCCACCTCTCTGGTTGTCAGATGCTTCATGCCGATGCCTATTGTCCGGATTGTTGCTGTTGCTGGAGCGGCAGCACGCCGTTGATGCCGAAGCCATCGGCCCGGCAAAGCATGATCGTCGTCGTGGTGCCCTCCGCATTCGACTGCTTATGCGTGACGCCCTTGATCATGAACTGAAAGGAATTGTTCGGCAGCAACGTCGGCGCATTCAGCGTGACCAGCTGCCGAACCTTATTGAACCAAAGGTCGCCGTCGGGGGCGAGCCATCCCTGCACGGTGATATCGCCGTCGACATTGTAGAACCGAAGCCAGTCCGCCTGATGCTTCGCGCGATTTTGCATCATCGGGTCTGGACCCATTTCCTCGGCAAGCAGGCTGAACGGCCGGTTCGGCACGGATGGACTGATCGTAGAGTGGCCATAGGTCTGGCGGTTCATATCCGCGCTGTTCTGTCCGTAGTTCGAGCCATAAATTCCGATGTCGGTAACCATCTCGTTGTTCTTGAGCAGCACACGGCCGCTCTTGATGTTGACGCCTTCCTGAAGCACCAGGTTTGTCATCGGAATCTGCTGTTGCGGTCCGCCGACGACGGTGCCGCCGGTGATGATGACCCGCTTCGGAGCAGCCTGGGTGGCCGCCGGCGACGACGTGGCCAGAGGACCACGAAAGCCAATAATTCCGCCGTTGCCGTCATCGATCATGTGCACGTTCTGCATCCGGCATAGTCGTTCGATGAAACAGAACCGGGTTTCGCCGACATGCTCGCTGACCCTCGGAAACGGCGTGTCCGCATTCGGTGCGGTGACATTCCAGGCAACGCCGACCTTGCCGAACACGGCAGTGCCGATCTGCTGTAGCGTTTGGTTCTTGTACTGGCCAGGATTGGCGTCGACCGTGGAGACCGCTACCGCCTGCGCGCGCGACATGATGCCGATCTGGACGACGTGGGCATTT
>DASVLM010000709.1:0-3950 GCA_036384875.1 Noviherbaspirillum sp. | reverse complement strand
GTTACTGTTGTCCGTCTTCGGCGTGGTGGCAAAATTGGCAATACTGCCGGCATCTCTGATTTCCATAGACCCTCCAAGGGATTTCTTCTGTTATCGACAGGCTGCCCCGCAAACTTTAGTGCAGGAACCGATTCATTTTTCCAATAGCCTTGCCATGAACAATTTGAATGAGCCTCACGCCTCCGCACGCCGGGCTGCACGGTAAAATATCGGCATGCGCACCATTCTTGCCATAGAAACATCTTCCGAACTCGCTTCCGCCGCGCTGCTCCATGACGGGCAACTGCTCGAAGCGCAGACTGCCGGCGTGCAAACCCATTCCCAGACCCTGTTGCCGATGGTGCAGAAGCTGCTTGCCGAGGCCGGTATTCCACTCGGCCACTGCGATGCCATCGCATTCGGTGCGGGGCCTGGCTCATTTACTGGCGTGCGAACTGCATGCGGTGTAGCCCAGGGGCTGGCCTTCGGTGCCGGACTTCCACTGATTCCCGTCGTGACATTGAAAGCCATGGCGCAGGCATGCAAAAACGAAACCGGCGCCAATGACGTCCTGGTGTTGCTCGATGCACGCATGGACGAAGTCTATTGGGCGCAATACCGCCACGACGGCCATTGGCAGGCCGTGATCGAACCGACCCTGTCGCCGGCTGCGGCTGTGTCGCCGAAAGATGAGCCTATAGCTTGCGGCAATGCGCTGACGGTTTATGCGCCGGCATTTGAGGGCAAGTCGTTTGTCGCCGGCGCAAAGCCGGCAATCGTGCCGCATGCGCGCGAGGTTGCGATGCTGGCACAAGCCGAATTCCATCCCGTGGACGCACGCGACGCCCAACCGATCTATTTGCGCAACAAAGTGGCGATGACCACCGCGGAACGCATGGCAAAGGCGGCTGCATGAGCGCGGTCTATCGCGTCAACGCGACCACACCCGATCCGTCGACGATGCGGTTCGCGCCAATGCGAGTCGACGATATCGACGAGGTGCTGGTCATCGAGAACGATGTCTATCCGCATCCCTGGACGCGCGGCAATTTCCTCGATTCCCTGTACACCGGTTACCAGGCATGGACGCTGCGCGAAGAAGGCGGAGCACTAGCGGGGTATTTCCTCGCCATGCTGGCAGTGGACGAAGCGCATTTGCTGAACATCAGCGTACGGCGCGACCTGCACGGCCATGGTGTCGGCCGGCTCCAGCTGGACAAGGTGGTCGCGTTGGCGAAAGAACATGGCATGACATCCATCCTGCTGGAAGTGCGTCCCTCCAATCAGCGCGCATTTGCCGTGTATGAACGTTACGGCTTTCTTCGTATCGGCAATCGGAAGGGCTACTATCCGGCAGCCGATGGGGCGCGGGAAGATGCGATTGTGATGAGGTTGCCGCTGTGAGCCGCCGGGAAGCATTTCTGGCTGAAATGGGCTTGGGTCCGATATGGACGAGCCGCCACCATTCCGCCCCTGCTGCCGAGGCCTTGCCGGCGGAACCTGTTGTCGACGTCGCAGCGGCAGCCCTGAACGCCGCCGGCGCAGAAGATGTGATCACCGCTCCGAGCAAGCCGCCGGAACAGGCAGTGGCAATGATGGATTGGACACAACTCAAGGCCTCAGTTGCAATCTGTACCAAGTGCGGCCTTTGCCAGGGACGCACTCAAAGCGTGTTTGGCGTCGGTGACGAAAAGGCCAGGTGGCTGTTCATCGGCGAGGGTCCGGGACGCAATGAAGACTTGACCGGCGAACCTTTCGTCGGCAAGGCCGGCAAGCTGCTGGACAACATGCTGCTGTCGATGGGACTGCGACGCGGCGACAACGCCTATATCGCCAATATCGTGAAATGCCGTCCGACTGATGCAACAGGCAAGGATCGGCCGCCGACGCCGGACGAAACGACAGCATGCATGCCTTACCTCGAGCGCCAGATCGAATTGATCCAGCCGACCATCCTCGTTGCGCTCGGAAAGACGGCGGCATTGTCCCTGCTCGGCCTCGACCCCGATACGCCGGTTTCGCGGCTGCGCGGCAAGGTGCACCAGTACGCCGGCCGACCGCTGGTAGTGACATATCATCCGGCTTACCTGTTGCGCAACATGGCAGACAAGAAAAAGACGTGGGCGGACCTCTGCCTGGCCATGGCAACCTATGCCGATGCCGGCTGAACGCCGGCCGGCTTTCCAGGCGCAATTCCATCGCCGCTGGAATCACCTCTCCGACCCGCATGTACGCACACTGGCGTGGCTGCTCGATGCTCCCGACCTGCTCGATCCGGCGGCGCCTGAATGGCATGGGCGCATCGCCTCGCTTCCGCGGCCGGATGCCGCTACGGCAGAATGGCTCCGGGCACTCGATGCGAATCCGGCGGCACTCCATGCCACTCTCGATATCCAGCCGCTCACCAGGCTGGGGCGTTACGCTGAAAACCTGATGGCCTTTTACCTGCATCATCAGGGCATCCTGGTGGCGCATGGCTTGCAGGTGCGGGCGGGGCAGGGCAATACCATTGGCGAATTCGACTTCCTGGTAAGGCAGGGAACTGATCTGGTTCACTGGGAATTCGCTACCAAGCTTTATCTGCTTGAAGCAAGCGGCGACGGTCGCCATGCCGATTATTTTGTCGGCCCGAATCTGGCAGACACGCTGGGTGCGAAGGTGCGAAAGATCATGGACAGGCAACTGTCCCTCGCAGTGCATCCCGCTGCGCAGGCATGCATTCCGGAGCCGGTTGCTTATGCCCAGGCACTGGTGAAGGGATGGTTGTTTTATCACGGCACCACGCCGGCGAGCGCTAATCCTGATGGCGTAACGCCGGCGCATTGCCGCGGTTTCTGGCGAGCGCTGCAGGACTTTGCCACCGTCTGCAATGGCAAATATGCCATCTTGCCGCGCCTCGGCTGGCTCGCACCGGCGAAACTCAAGCCTGAAGACGCAATGGAATATGAAGAATTCCAACACGCAGCGGCACTTCATTTCAGTACGAACTCGACCCCGGTGCTGGTCGCTTTGCTTGAGGAAAAGGATGGATGGTTGCTGGAGCGCGATCGTGGATTCGTCGTGCCCGACGACTGGAGAGGAAAGGCTGCCGCCAGTGTAGCGCGGCAGCGATGATTCAATGCTTCGGTTCGCCGATCAGCGACAGAGAATCGTGCTCGCGCTGGTTGTAAGCGTGCCGGCGCATCGCCAGCAGCATGGAGCCGGAAACGAACAGCCCGAACATCACAATGACCAGGTTGACATTCAGGTTCAGCTTGACCATTAGTGCGTAGAGCATGAGCATGGTCAGCACGGATAGGTTCTCGTTGAAATTTTGCACCGCAATGGAATGTCCGGCACTCATCAGCACGTGGCCGCGATGCTGGAGCAAGGCATTCATCGGCACCACGAAATAACCCGACAATGCTCCGACGAATACCAGCAGCGGATACGCAAGCCACACAGTGTGGACCAGAGTCATGGTCATCACCGTCAAGCCCATGGCAATGCCGAGCGGCATCACAGTCAGCGATTTTTTCAACGGGACGAAGCGCGCTGCCGCTGCCGCGCCGACGGCGACGCCGATTGCGAAAATCCCCTGAAGTACCGCCGCCTTGTCCAGCGGCATCTGCAGCGACTTCTCCGCCCATTTCAGCACGATGAATTGCAGCGTAGCGCCGGCCCCCCAGAACAATGTGGTGACCGCCAGCGAAATCTGTCCGAGCTTGTCCTTCCACAAAATCGTGAAACAGCTGGAAAAATCGACAAGCAGCCTGAATGGATTGCGCTCTTGATCGTGATAACGCGCGCCGGTATCGGGAATCTTCTTGTTGCAGAGCATCGCGACGATGTAGAGGCCCATGATGACAGCCAGGGAAGCCTCGGACCCCGAGTCAATGAGGTCTACCCCGGGAATGTCGAAGGCAAGCAGCGCGGAGGATATCCGCGGATTTACCAGCGCACCGCCCAGCACGGTACCAAAAATGATGGAA
>DASVLM010000708.1:0-2285 GCA_036384875.1 Noviherbaspirillum sp. | reverse complement strand
ATCGTCGTGAAACAAGCCCATCTGGACCGGATTGGGTGCTACGATTTCGCGCAGATAAAACCACATGATTCGCGCCTCCGTCATCAAGCGTTCGTCGAGCGTGAAAGCGCGGCCGACATAGCTATTGACCAGCCAGGAGGGGTTCCATGCTAGAAAGGCCGCAAAGCACAATGCGGGCAACACCACGCTGAGGCTGAATATGGCTACAAGGAAGCGTTTGCCCGACGGCGTCGCCTGGAAGCGGAAAAGCGTCAGCTCGATCACCAGCATGTAGAGCGGCAGCAATGCCCCGTTTTCCTTGCAAAGCAGCGCAAGCGGCAGGAACAGCAGCAGGCTGGCCAGTATCCATCCGTAGCCGTTCTGTTGGCGGTGAAGGCACAGCCTTCCCCAGGCGAAGGCAATCAATCCCCAAATCGTGAACGTGGCGGACAGGCTGGTCATGCGTTGAACCACGTATAGGACACTGGTCAGATTCAAAGGGTGCAGCATCCACGCGGCTGCCGTGGCCAAGGCGACGAATTGGCAATGCCGGGAAGACAGGGCATTCTCGAGGCGTGCACGCGTCGGTTGAAGCAGCAATAGTGTCAGGGCGTACAGGCTGATGCCGTTGGTCATGTGAATGACCAGATTGGTAATTTTGAAGTAGTAGGGAGACAATCCCGTCAGTGATGCATTGAACGCGAAACTGAGCATGCTGATCGGTCGTTTGAACAATCCGCTATCGCTCGAAAATGCCGCCCGCAGCAGGCTCTCGGCATCAAGGTGCTGGATTTGCAGGCTGGTGTTTTGCACGATGTTCGGGCCATCGTCGAAAACGAAAGAGCCGGCTAGTCCAGGCGCATAGGCAATCCAGGCAAGATACAGGACCAAGCCCAGTGAGACCATGAGAATCAGACTGCGAAGCAAGGTGGTGCTGACAAAGGAACGCATCGGAATCCGGGGCTGAGTGGATGCATTGAGGGCGGAGGCGGTTTGTATTGGCGCCGAGGGGGACTGCACACCATGGCTTGACGCCGCACCTTTACCAGGTTACCGACAGACAATATCACGGGCAACAAAAAAAGGGGCTGTCAGCCCCTTTTTCATGACCGAAGAAAAAATTAGCTCTTCGGATAGTACTTCGGAGGAATCGTGCCGCTGATCGTCCAAGTCAGGCCGGCGGTGCCACAAGTGCCAGTGTAGACGATGGTTTGTCCTGAAGAAATCGAAGTGCCGATTGACTGCATCACGATGGTGAGCAACGGTTGTGCCAGAGTGCCGGATGCCGTAACGCTAACCGTGTATTTGCCGGTGATGCTGACGGCCGAAGGCAGGCCCAGCGAGACATTGCTCGGAACGGCAGGCGACGAACTGCTGCATTCCACGCCGACCGCGGTAATGGCGGGGCTGGCCAGGCTGACAGCTTCCTGGACCTTGGCGCGGACCGTGTAGTCTTGGTAAGCCGGAATGGCGACGGCGGCCAAGATACCGATAATTGCCACAACGATCATCAGTTCGATCAGGGTGAAGCCTTGTTGCAGCGACTTGTTGCTGAAGCGGCGTTGCAGTTTCATTATTAACTCCTAAAAAATAGCGGGGCGGACATTCTTTGGGTGACGCACAAAGCATTACGCAAGGACCATGCCAGGATACAAAAAATGCCTGTTGAAAATTTCTTGTTGCTAGGCACAGATTGCGTTCGATACTTTAGCGCAATTTCGGGCGCTTTGTTACTTTTTCGACAGAAATTTGTAAATTCGCACCAAACCGCGCCTCGAGTTGACTGACAAAATTTGTCGGTTCGTGACGAATTTTAGACTGGCTTAACTATTTTCTGCATGGAAATTAACATTTTACCTAAGCAACACACCAGCTTGCATGGCAAGAATGCCACTTTTGTAATTATGTGCAAGTTGGAAAGTTTGCCGCGCGCCAATCGCCGGATGCGCCGCCACTTTTCTTCAGCAAGCGGACGTTCGAGATGACCATGTCGCGGTCTACTGCCTTGCACATATCGTAAATGGTCAACAAGCCGATCTGTACAGCCGTCAGCGCTTCCATTTCCACCCCGGTCTGGCCCAAGGTTTCGGCTTGCACCCGGCAATGGATGCTCGAGGTTTCATGGTCAGCCGCCAAATCCACGGCAATATGCGTCAAACCGATCGGGTGGCACAGGGGAATCAGGTCGGCCGTCTTTTTCGCGCCCATGATGGCTGCGATCCGGGCGATGCCCAATACGTCGCCCTTCTTGGCGCTTCCCGATTCGATCATGGCCAAGGTTTCGCGCCGCATGGAAATCGAGCCAT
>DASVLM010000707.1:0-2500 GCA_036384875.1 Noviherbaspirillum sp. | reverse complement strand
GCATCACGCTGTGGGACCTGCATGCCCGCTACAACCCCGGCCGCCTCGACCTGACCGCCTTGTATGCGCGCGGCCAGATCAGCAACATCGATGCGCTCAACCTGACCTTCGCCGGCAGCGCGACCCCTGTGCCGAGTTCGTTCTACGGCTGGTACACGCAAGCCGCCTACCAGCTCTACCAGTCCGGCGACTACACCTTCAGCCCGTTCTTCCGCTATGAGAAGTTCAACACCGCCAGCGGCTACACTGCCATGCCGGCCGGTCTCGCGGTACCAACCGGTCCGGCGGAAAAAATCATGACCCTCGGCGCCAACCTGCGCATGGGCGAAGGCGTGGTGCTGAAAGCGGATTACCAGAAATTCTCCGAAGACACGACGCGCGACCGCTTGAACCTTGGCGTCGGTTTCTCGTTCTGATTGCCATGACTTCCCTGCGCACCAATCTCGCTGCCCTCGCCGCATTTGCCGCCAGCGGCTCGGCCTTCGCCACGCAATACCTGACGGTGGAACAGGCGCAGCGCGCCATGTTTCCCGATGCAACGGCATTCAAGGAGCAGAACCTGCAACTGAATGCCGAGCAGATGCGCCAGGTGGAAAAGATCGGCGGCCTGTCGGCGCGTTCCGCAAACTGGCGCGTGTTCGGTGCTTACAAGCGAGATGAGCGGCTGGGCTACGTCGTGCTCGACGACGTGGTCGGCAAATTCGAGCTCATCTCCTATGCAGTGGCATTGAACCTCGATGCCAGCGTGAAGCAGGTCGAGATTCTCACCTACCGCGAAAGCCATGGCGGGGAAATCCGCAACGCTGCATGGCGCAAGCAGTTTGTCGGCAAGACGGCGGAATCCGGCATCGCGATCGGCAACGGCATCGCGAACATCAGCGGCGCGACGCTGTCGTGCACCCATGTGACCGATGGCGTGCGCCGCATCGCGGCGATCGGACAGGTGATGCTGAAAAAATGATGCGTCGCGCGCAGCCCTGGCTCGGCACGCTGGTCGAGATTTGCATCGACGACCGGCGCGATGATGGTACGCTGCGCACGCTGTTCGACGCCGCCTTTTCGCGTATCGCGCTGGTGCACGGATTGATGAGTTTTCATGATGCAGGCAGCGATGTCTCTCGCATTAACCGCGCATCCGCCGGCGAGGTCGTTTGCGTCGATGCACATACCGTTTCCGTGATGCGGCTGGCAGAGTCGGTGCGCGTCGCTTCCGGCGGCGCATTCAACATTGCCTGTGCGCCTGTGCTGGTTGCATCTGCGCATTTGCCGGCACCGCATCCTGTCGCACCACCCTGCCTGAAGCAGCAAGCCATCGTGCATTGCGAAGACGACACGCATGTGCGCAAGCTTGAGTCCGGCTGGATCGACCTCGGCGGCATCGCCAAGGGATATGCGGTCGATATTGCCATCGAAACTCTTATCGCAGCGGGAGTGCAAAATGCCTGCATCAATGCCGGCGGCGACATGCGGGTGACAGGCGAGCAGGAGTGGCCTGTGATCATTCGTGATGCCGTTGATCCCGGCCTGCCCGGCGCGAGCCTCGCGCTGCGCAACGAAGCGCTGGCAACGTCGGCCACGTATTTTTCCCTGCACGAGCATGAAGGCATGCAGACCAGCGCATTGGTCGATGCGCGCAGCGGCACATCGTTGCGCGAACCGTTCGGATGCTCGGTGCGCGCCGCTTCATGCGCGGTGGCGGATGCGCTCACCAAGGTCGTCGCGGCAACCGGGAACGCAAGGCATCCCGCGTTGGATTTGTTCCAGGCCTCGGCCTTTATAATGTGAGCGATGCGACATCGACACTCTTCCGGCCAAGCACCCACTCACGCACGCCATCACATCAATCTGCGACTGGAACGCTGGCATCGCCGGTGCATCTATCTGGTCGTCGCCGCGTTGCTGCTGTCCGGCGTATGGTGGCTGCTGCTGCACTTCTTCCTGCGCCCTGCCGGCGAGTTCGGCGAGTCGGTGAACCCGCTCGAACCGATGGCGATGAAACTGCATGGCGCGGGTGCGATGCTCGGCCTGTTCTTCCTCGGCAGCCTGATGAACAGCCATATCCGGCGCGCCATCAAAGGCGGCCAAAACCTGAAGACCGGATGGAGCCTGATCGTGGCGCTGCTCGCGCTGATTGTTACCGGATACGGCTTGTATTACCTGGCGGGAGAAGCCGACCGTGTCGTGTGGTCGACGCTGCACTGGGTTCTTGGACTGGCGCTGCCTGTCGTGCTGATTCTTCACATTGCGCTCGGGCGAGCGATTCGACGCCGGTTGCAGGCGCAGTAGATTTTTAACAACCCGTCACGGATTCCCCGTCAGCTGCACATACAGCCGCGGCAACACCTGCGGCAGCATCTCGGCATTCCTCACCACGGCATATCCATTCGCGCCGAACAAGTGCGGCAGGTAGTCGCCCGCCTTTTCATCGATGGTGACGCAGAACGGCGTGAGGCCGAGGCGGCGTGCTTCATGGATGGCGACGCGCGTGTCTTCAATGCCG
>DASVLM010000706.1:0-9377 GCA_036384875.1 Noviherbaspirillum sp. | reverse complement strand
CCGCATTTGTCAAGGCGCAAAATCGCCGCCCGTCATTCATAGGATAAATATGTCTGCTGTTGCGGAAACTTCCGCAATTCCCGTCTGCCTGTTGCCCATGGCGAAACCATACCTTGAACGCTGAATTTTCTATGCTACTGGACGAAGCTGGTGAGCCACTGCGGTCCGAGTCGCTCAATCGCCGCAGGACTGCACAATCCGCGCGATTGCCGCAGATCTCGCCGATCAGCCTCATTTCGCTGCTCTACGCGACCAGCCTGTATGCGTTCTTCCAGCAGGGTTTCGTCAGCGGCACCACCTTCGTCGCCGTCGCCGCTGTCGCGATTGCCCTGGTAGGTATGTTTTATGGCGCTTTCCGCAGCGGCCTGAATACGCGCTTCCGCGACCAGACCCTGATGCTGCCGCAGATCGTCGCCTCGCTGCTGATGATGCTGTGCGTCGCCTGGATCGAGCGCGACACCCAGGTTGCACTCGTACCCTTCATCCTGATTGCCTTTTCCTTCGGCATCTTCCGCCTTTCGACGCTGTCGCTGATTGCGCTGGCGGTAGGATGCCTTGCTGCCTATCTCGGCATCATCCTGCTGCGCTATCACGAGCATGGGCACGGCTTCGCGCTGCGCGCCGACATGATGCAATGGTTCGTGCTGGCACTGACGCTGCCGGGCATGATTCTCGTCGGCAAGCAGATCCAGACCTTGCGGCAGCTGTTGAGCGCCACCCGCTACCAGCTTGAACACTATGAAGAGAAATCGGTCCGCGACGACCTCACCGGCCTCTATAACCGTCGCCAGTTGCAGACCGAGCTCGAACAGGCGCGGCTGGAAGCGAATGCGGGTGTCGCCCCCTTCTCGATGTGCCTGATCGATATCGACCGCTTCAAGGAAATCAACGACGGCAATGGCCACCTTGCGGGCGACACCATTCTGAAAGAATTCTCCCGGCTGGCGCGCAACAGCATTCGCGACAGCGACGTCCTCGGACGCTATGGCGGCGACGAATTCCTGCTGATCCTGAAAGATACCGACCTGAAGGGCGCGGTGATGCATGCCGAACGGCTGCGCGTGTATGCGCACTTCCTCGACTTCCAGAAAGTGCTCGCGCAAAAGCATATATCGCTCTCGATCGGCGTCGCGCAATACCGCAAGGGAGAAAAGATCACCGACCTCATTTCACGGGCCGATTCGGCGCTGTACCAGGCGAAGCAGCTCGGGCGCAATCGCGTCGAGTGGCGCGAAGAGTGATCAGCCGAGCAGATCCGGTTCGCGAAACACTGCGAGCAGCAGTTTCTTCACCGGTGCCGGCAAGGGCGCATCGGCCAGCGCACTGCGGCGATACCAGACATAGCCACCTTCACGAGCCGAGTGCCGGCGCTCGGAAAGCTGTACGCGGTAGGGTTCGACATGCAACTTGAAATGCGTGAAGGTATGCGAAAAAGGCTGCAGCTTCTCGCTCGCACCAGTCACTCCAAAGCGAGCCGCGAACAACGCAATGTCGGCATCCGGCGCCACTTCGGGCAACGATAGCAAACCGCCCCAGATGCCGCTGTCCGGCCGCTGTTCCAGCAAGACCTCGTCACCGTCGGTGATCACCAGCATTGCTGTCTGTTTTTCCGGAATGGCTTTTTTCGATTTGCGGGCGGGCAGTTCGCTGGTGCGCGCCTGCGCACGCGCCACGCAGCGTTCCGCCAGCGGACAGCGTTGGCATGAGGGACTGCTGCGCGTGCACACCGTCGCGCCGAGATCCATGAGCCCTTGCGTATACGCTTCGATGCCTTGCCCCGGCAGCATGGCAACCGCGCGTAACCATAGTTTGTCCTCGACCTTCTTCTCGCCCGGATAACCATCGACGCCGAACACGCGACAGAACACGCGCTTCACATTGCCGTCGAGGATGGCGGCGCGCGTACCGTAAGCGAATGCGGAGATGGCGGCGGCTGTGGAACGGCCGATGCCGGGCAACGAGGCCAGCACGTCCGGGTCCGCAGGAAACTTGCCGTCGAATTCAATCACGACACGTTGCGCACACTTGTGCAGGTTGCGGGCACGAGTGTAATAGCCGAGCCCGCTCCAGTGAGCCATCACCTCTTCTGAGGCCGCAGCGGCGAGCGACGCCACATCAGGAAAGCGCGCCAGGAAGCGCTGGTAATACGGAATCACCGCCGTCACCTGCGTCTGCTGCAGCATGATTTCGGACAGCCAGATTCGATAGGCGTCGCGCGTGTTCTGCCACGGCAGCACATGGCGGCCATGCGCCTTCTGCCATTGGATTACTGCGTCGGAAAACAACGGGTCGGACAAGTCATGGGCTGCATCAGCGGCTATCGCGGCCGATGCAGTAGCAATGCGTTTCACTTATGCGGCTGCCTTCAACAAATCGAGGTCGGCAGCGATTGCCTTGTCCAGGTCTTCCGCCAAACGCTGCAGCGTCCGCTTCTGCTCATCGAATTCGGTCTGCATGGCTTCCAGCGCCTGCACTTTTTCTTCGAGGCTCTCGGTTGCGGTGAAGATGCGTTCGATCGACTGCTTGCGCTTCTTGATCTGCGATCGATGCTCCCAGATCTGCGCTTCCAGCGGCGCCATCACCACTTTCAGCCAAGCCTCGACGTCGCGATTGGCTTGCAGGAAGCTCTGCTTCACGCGCGATGCGATGGAATCGAAGAAGCGGGTCATCAGCACGAGTTGCGGGGTAGTGAGGATGGCGGCGGTGCCGAACTGCTTGCGATACACGCTTTCGATCAGCTTGATCTCCTTGACGTACTTGTCGAGCGAGAACGGCATCGGCGCCGACAACGCCAGCCCGTGCTCGGTGGAGAACTTGCGATACATCACCGCCATCATCGAAGTGATCTCCTCGACCTTGCGGCTCGATTGCGCCAGGTTGCCCTCTGCGTGATCGAAGAACTCACGCACTGCCTGACGCAGGCCAATCGAAAATTTGCTGTTCTCCATGGCGCCACGCGTGCGGCGAATCTCTTCCTTGAGAATGTCCATGCCGAGGCTGGTGAACACTTCCGTCGACAGGCGCGTGAACACCGCGCGCGTTCCCTGCAGCTTGATCAGGCTGTTGTCGAATTCCTTTTTCTCGGCATCCACCCGCTTCATCATGTGTTGGATGATGTTCTGGTTCTTGCCCCGCAGGCTCTTGAGTTCAACCAGCTGCTCGACCACATTGCGGCTGCGCGACGTGAGCATGGATTGCGTGGTCGCGAGCAACTCCGCGACCTCTGCGCTGAACTGCTCGCGTACGATATCCCGCTTGGCTGGAATCAGCTCCTGCGACAGCGCGGTTTCAAGCGCCGGGAGGCGACTGCGTTCGAGTAGTGCTCCATCCTGGTTGACCTTGGCGACCAAGCCTTTTTGCGCGGAGATTGGAAAGACCTGGCCATGCTCGATCCCCAGTGTCTGGGCGACGCTGTTCACCTGCCGTTCGATCTGCTCATCCACCTCGGCCGGCGAACGCAGTTCGTCCCACATGCTGTCGATCTTGTTGAGCACCACAATGCGTCCGGAGCCAGTGCCGATATGATCGCGCCAGACATCGATGTCGCTCCTCGTCACGCCGGTATCGGCAGCCAGGACGAAGAGCACCGCATGGGCATTCGGAATGAGATTGAGTGTCAACTCGGGCTCGGTACCGATCGCATTCAAACCGGGGGTATCGATGATGACCAGGCCCTGTTTCAGCAACGGATGCGGAAAGTTGACGATTGCATGCCGCCACTGCGAAATCTCGACCAGCCCGTCACTGCCCACTGACAGCGCGGCATCCGGATGCTCTTCGTCATACAGGCCGTAACGCCTGGCCTCGTCGATCGGCACCCGTTTGGTCAGGCTGACTTGCTTGAACGCTTCCAGCATTCCCTCTCCGGAAGCCGTATCCAGCGGCAATACGGTCCACGCATGCCCCTGTTCGCGATAGTCGCTGGTCGATTGCGATTCGGCGCGCGTTTCGATCGGCAGCAGGCGGATCGAGGGTGGCAGCGTTTCGTCGTACAGCAACTCCGTCGGGCACATCGTGGTGCGTCCCGCGGAGGACGGCAGGATGCGCTGGCCATAGTCGGCAAAGAAGATTGCGTTGATCAGCTCGGATTTGCCGCGCGAGAATTCGGCGACGAAGGCAATCGAAAGCTTGTCGTCTGCGATACGCGCCAGCATGCGCGCAAGCCGCTCTTCGGTCGCCGCGTCGGCAAGCTCCTTGGAAACGCCCCACGTCCGGAAGCGCTCGAGCGCGGCCGCGACGCCGCTGCGCCAGTTGCTGTACTGGCCGAACTTGTGCACGAGATTGCTCACGATTTCCTCGTCAGTGCCGAATTGCCAACATGGATGGAAGTTGCTTGCGGGGCTTGTTGATATACAACACTAACATTCGGGCTCATTTTTGACAATTTGGACAGTAGAAGGTGGAACGCTGTCCCTGCACGAACTGCTTCACAGTGCCGCCGCATACGCGGCACGATTCGCCCTGTCGGTCATAAACAAAATAGCTTTGCTGGAAGTAGCCGCTTTGTCCGTCAACACCAATGAAGTCTCGCAGCGTGCTGCCGCCCTGCTCGATAGCAGCGGCCAGCGTCTCGCGAATCGCCGTGGCGAGTTTTTCATATCGGGCAAGGCTGATCCTGTTGGCTGGCGTTTTCGGATTGATGCCTGCCTTGAAAAGGCTTTCCGATGCATAGATATTGCCGACGCCAACGACGATGTCCCCGGCAAGCAACACCTGCTTGATGGCGGCAGTCCTTGCACGCGTTTGCCGATGAAGCAATTGCGCCGAAAAACCTTCCTCCAGCGGCTCGACGCCTAATCCACGTAGCAGCAGGTGCTGCTCGACATCGCCCTCTTCATTGTCATGCCACAACACCGCCCCGAATCGTCGAGGATCGGTCATTCGCAGAACCTGGCCACCGAGCGCCATGTCGAAATGGTCATGCTTTTGCGCCGGCGTGCCGGCCGGCAGGATGCGCAAATGGCCCGACATGCCGAGATGGATGATCAGCGTCCCATGGTCGAAGCGGACCAGGAGGTATTTGCCGCGACGACCGGTGGCGCGAATCGTGCGCCCGGAAAGACGCTTCTGCAGGTCGGCCGGGAATGGCCAGCGCAAGCCGCTGTGGCGCAATGTCACCCCGGTGACGGTATGTCCTTCAAGATGCGGTGCGACGCCGCGGCGCGTGACTTCGACTTCCGGTAATTCAGGCATGGAAAACGGTTCGATTGCTGGAAGACAAACTGCATGTTACCCGCGCGCATAGCAGTCGGGTTGGGCGTAGAATTCACAGATGCCGGTTTCCCAGGACATTGCTTTGAAAAACTCCCTGCTGATTGTAACCCTTCCGATCCTGTTGTCGGCCTGTGCCAGCGCGCAAATGCCATTGCCGGCTGTCGACCAACCCAGCCGCGCCCTGCAGCCGGAGAACGCGCTGGCAAAAAGACAGCTCGCAGCACGCAAGCCAGCAAGCGCCGCAGCCGAGCCGCGAATCGAAGATCCGTTGCCGTCGGTCGAACTTACCGACGACATGGTGTACAAGTACCTGACCGGCGAGATCGCTTATCAGCGCGGTGACTGGCAGACGGCATTCGTCGCCATGCTCGGACTGGCACAGCAGACTCGCGATCCGCGCCTGGCACGACGTGCGGCGGAAATCGCGCTGTCGGCCAAGCAGGCTGACGAGGCACTGGCTGCCGTGCGCTTGTGGCGCAACCTGGCGCCGCATTCGGATGAAGCGACCCAGTATTACCTCAGCTTCATCATCGTCGGTGACAACCTTGCAGAAGCAAAGCCCATCCTGGAACAGCGACTGAAGGAAGCGCGGCCGCAAACGCGCGCCCTGCTTGCCTTCCAGATCCAGCGCCTGCTTGGGCGTGCCAAGGACAAACCCGAGGCATTCACGCTGCTCGAAGATCTGCTGGCGCCGTATGCAGACATGCCTGAAGCCCACCTCGCACTCTCCCAGGCTGCATTCAGCCAGGGCGACGGTGAGCGTGCTCGGCGCGAAGCGCAAACCGCACTGAAGCTCAAGCCGGACTCCGAGCTGGCGATCCTCTCCCTGGCCCAGGTAACGCCGGACAAGAACGATGCCGCCAAACTGCTTGCGGACTTCCTCAAGCACTACCCGAAAGCGCGCGACGTGCGCATGGCCCATGCCCGCATGCTGGTCGAACAGAAGGAATTCGCCAAGGCGCGCGGCGATTTCGAAGCCATGCTCAAGGAGCAGCCGGACGACCTGACTTCACTCTATGCGCTCGGCGTACTGGGCGTGCAGATGAACGATCTGGCGTCCGCCGAAAAATACCTTGTCACCTATCTGAATACGCTGTCCGCCCATCCCGACGAAGATCGCGACCCCAACCAGGCGCTGCTGCTGCTTGCGCAGATCGCGGAAGAGCGCAAGGATACCGACGCAGTGTTGAAGTGGCTGTCGAAAATCGAACCTGGCGAAGCCTATCTCTCCGCCCAGATCAAGCGCGCGCAAGTCATTGCCAAGCGGGGCGACCTTGCAGGCGCGCGCAAGCTCCTGCATGAGACACCTGCGAACGGCGAGCGCGAGGAATCGCAGCTGATTGTTGCCGAGGGCCAGATACTGCGCGACGCGAATCAGCTGACCGAAGCAATGAAGGTGCTGCAGGCCGGGGTCAAGCACTACCCCAACAATACGGACCTGCTGTACGACTACGCGATGGCGGCGGAAAAGGGCAATCAACTCGACATCATGGAAACCGCGCTGCGCAAGATCATGACGCTGGCGCCGAACAACCAGCATGCGTACAACGCACTCGGCTATTCGCTTGCCGAACGGAATATCCGGCTCGACGAAGCGTATTCCTTGATCGAAAAGGCCATGCAACTGGCACCGGAAGATCCCTTCATCATGGACAGCATGGGTTGGGTGCAATTCCGCATGGGCAAGCTGAAGGAAGCAGAGGCGTCGCTGAAGCATGCCTATGACTTGCGCCCTGATCCGGAAATCGCCGTCCACCTTGGCGAAGTGCTATGGGTCAAGGGCCAGAAGGCAGATGCCCAAAAGCTATGGCGCGATGCGCAGAGCAAGGACCCGCAAAACGACACCCTGAAAAGCACGCTGGCGCGGCTCAATGTGAGCCTATGACGGCGCGCATTTTGCGGCACGCCGCCGCATCGGCGGCGCTGCTCCTGCTGCTTGCCGGCTGTGCAAGCGTCGGCCCGTTCGGCTCCGCCTCCGCGCCTGTGCCATCCACTCCACTGGAATTCCATCGAGCGATCGATCTGACGGGACGGCTTTCGGTGCGCTACCAGGCAGGAGACAAGGAAGAAGCACTTCACGGCAGCTTCACCTGGTCGCAAAGCGGCCCGAACACCAACGTCACACTGCTCTCGCCGCTGGGCCAGGCCATCGCCATCATCAGGACGACATCCGACGGTGCAACACTGGAACAAGGCGGACAGCCGCCGCGCAGCGCACCCGACGTCAATACACTGACCGCCGAAACCCTCGGCTGGCCCTTGCCCGTTGCCGGCCTGCGCGAATGGTTGCAGGGATTTGTCATCGACCGCGACGGCCACCGGTTTACGGCATCCTCGCAGACCGACGGAGTGCAGACCCGCGACGGCTGGCAGATCAGCTATCCGGCATGGACGGCCGAGGATACGATGCCGCCACAGAACCGCCCGCGCCGCATCGACCTTTCTCGCCAAACCGCAGAAGCGGGTGATGTCTCCATTCGCATCGTGATCGATTCATGGCAAGCTCGCTGAACAACTGCCCCGCTCCAGCCAAGCTCAACCTGTTCCTGCATGTCACCGGCAGGCGCGCTGACGGCTATCACCTGCTGCAGACAGCATTCCAGTTGCTGGATCGAGGCGACCTGCTGCATTTCCGGACGCGAACGGATGGCGCCATACGCCGCGAGACGGAAGTCGCGGGCGTTCCAGAAGAGGCGGACCTGATCGTGCGCGCCGCTCGCCTGCTGCAATCCGCCGCCGGCGACCGCGCAAAGAACCTGGGCACCGACATCGCGGTCGAGAAATGCCTGCCGATGGGCGGCGGACTGGGCGGAGGTTCCTCCGATGCTGCCACCACGCTGATTGCGTTGAATCATCTGTGGCAAACCGGCTTTTCCCGTGTCGAATTGATGGAAATCGGCCTGAAACTCGGCGCCGACGTGCCTTTTTTCATTTTCGGTGAAAATGCCTTCGCGGAAGGTGTCGGGGAAGCACTCGTTCCGTTGAAGACCCCGGATTGCTGGTACGTGGTCATCGAGCCCGGCGTCGCCGTACCGACAGCAGCAATATTTTCCGATCCGGAATTGACAAGGAATACGGAACCGGTCAAAATAACGGACTTTTCTGGCGCACTTAATGGGCACATCAAGGGCTTCGGAAAAAACGATCTGCAAGATGTGGCAACCAAGCTTTTTCCGCCTGTTGCGCAAGCCATCGAATGGCTGCGTCAATTCGGCGACGCAAGGATGACCGGGTCGGGCGCTTGTGTGTTCTGTGCATTTTCACAAGAGCATGAAGCCGACGAAGTCGTCCAAGCTGTCGACAAAGCCGGACAGTCGCAATGGAAAGTGTGGAAAGCCAAAGCGATCGAGCGCCATCCGCTCTCGCATTTGATCGGGTCGTAGCCAAGAATTCGTTTGACGCTGTCAAGGCAGCGGCAAACAACCGGTTGTGTAGGGGAATCGCCAAGCTGGTTAAGGCACCGGATTTTGATTCCGGCATTCCAAGGTTCGAATCCTTGTTCCCCTGCCATTTAAACAAAAGAAGAACTGACAAGCCGCCAACGCAAGACGAACAAGTCGAGTTTTGGCGGCTTTCAACCTTTTAACCCGATTGATTTAGGTGTTCCATGGCGCTTGAAAACCTGATGGTCTTTACCGGCAACGCAAATCCGGAGCTGGCCGCCGGAGTTGTCAAGCACCTGGGCATTCCGCTCGGCAAAGCCGTCATTTCCAAGTTCTCCGATGGCGAAGTGATGGTCGAAATCAACGAAAACGTCCGCGGCAAGGACGTCTTCGTGCTGCAATCGACTTGCGCTCCGACGAATGACAACCTGATGGAAATCATGCTGATGGTCGATGCGCTGAAACGTGCATCCGCCGGCCGCATTACCGCCGCCATCCCGTATTTTGGCTACGCTCGCCAGGACCGCCGTCCGCGTTCGGCGCGTGTCGCAATTTCCGCCAAGGTCGTGGCCAACATGCTGCAGCAGGCTGGCGTCGAGCGCGTCCTGATCATGGACTTGCACGCAGACCAGATCCAGGGCTTCTTCGACATCCCGGTGGACAACATCTATGCATCCCCAATCCTGTTGTCGGACCTGATCAAGAAGAATTACGACGACCTGCTGGTCGTGTCGCCTGACGTCGGCGGCGTGGTACGTGCACGCGCGCTGGCGAAGCGCC
>DASVLM010000705.1:0-10969 GCA_036384875.1 Noviherbaspirillum sp. | reverse complement strand
TCTTGCGGACGAATCGCCATGTCCGCGCAGTTGTCGCGGTAGAACAGCAGCGGGAAGGTGTGCTTGTCCTTCAGACCGAGCAGCACCAATGCCGTGAGGCGCTCCGGATCGATGCTGACGTGGCTGACGTCGCACCCTTCCCGCTCGAGCGTCTCCGTAAGGAAGCGGCCCATGTGGTCGTTGCCGACGCGCGAGAGCATGGCGGACTTGAGGCCGAGACGCGCGCAGCCGAAAGCGATGTTCGCCGAGGAACCTCCGAGGTATTTCGCGAAGCTGGTGGCGTCTTCCAGGCGAGAGCCGATCTGCTGCGCATACAAGTCGACCGCAAGCCGGCCGAGGCAAATGACATCCAGCGGCCTGGACTGGGCGAACTGAACAGAGTTATTCATGGTGTGGTGTGCCTGTGGGTCTGTGACTGACTGCTTTGCTTGTAATGCTGTTATCCGAGATGCACGACGCGTTGCTCGCGCCAGGACGTCGTGGCCGCTTCGGCCAGTTCCAGCGCCTTCAGGCCGTCCTCGACTGTCGTACGAGGCGTACCGCCGTTGGTCAGCACATCGAAGAAATGTTCCATTTCCCGTGCGTACGCGACGCGATAGCGCTCCAGGAAGAAACGCTCCGGCTTGTCGCTGGATACGCCGCCGGCGGCATACAGCACTGCCTCCGTCGGCGTGTGGTTCCCTGCCTGCAGCATGCCGCCGCTGCCGAGTACTTCGAAGCGCTGGTCGTAACCGTAGGCGGCGCGGCGCGAGGTGTTGATTTGGCAGATGCGGCCGCGTTTCGTGCGGATGGTGACGGCGGTGGTATCGATATCGCCGGCGTCGCCGATTGCGGGATCGACCAGGCAGCTTCCGGTGGCATGCACGCTCACCGCTTCGTCGTCGAGGATCCAGCGGAAGATGTCGAAGTCATGGATCAGCATGTCCTTGAAGATGCCACCCGATACCTTGATATAAGACACCGGCGGCGGGCCAGGGTCGCGACTCGTCACGACCAGCGTTTCCGGCGTGCCGATGTCGCCGTTGGCCAGCTTGTCCTTGACCGCGCAGAAGGTGGGATCGTAGCGGCGCTGGAAACCGATCATGCACAGCACGCCGGCATCCTTGACTGCCTTGGCACAGTCACGGGCACGGTCTATTGTCAGGTCCACCGGCTTTTCGCAGAAAATCGCTTTGCCGGCTGCGGCGGAACGCATGATCAAATCCGCATGCGTGTCTGTGCTGGAACCGATCACTACTGCCCGCACGGACTCGTCGGCCAGCGCTTCCTCGACGCTGGCCGCCTTTCCGCCATGCAGTACTGCCACTTCCTTCGCGGCATCCGCATTGACGTCAACCACGTACTTGAAACGGACACCCGGCTGGCGAGCCAGGTTGGCGGCGTGGATTCGTCCAATGCGGCCTGCCCCAAAGAGCGCTACTTCAATCATGCTGCTTCTCCAAATCGATAAATCAGGTTGCTGCTTGCTGCCGGCGAAGGATGCGAACCAGGACATCCTTCGCCGCTCTTATTGCACACGAGTGCAATTCAGGGCGAATTTTTAGAACACGTGAACCATACCCACTATGTAGCCGCTGACTTTCGAACCAAGCGCCGGCGTCGAGAATGAATTGCTGCCGAAGGTGTAATTGGCGTTGCGGTCATTCGCGGTTTGCGTGTAGTAGGTATAGACCTGCGTGCGCTTGGACAGGTAATACTCGTAGCCCAGCGTAAACTGCTTGGCGCCGCTGTCCGAACCGCGCACCAGGGTCGTGCCGGTCTTCGTCAGGCTGGTGCCGTTGGGGGCGCTGCCACCGACATTGCCTGCCACACCGTAGCGGCCGATCAGCGAACCGCCGCCGATCTTGTATGCGCCGGTAACGGTGAAATAGCCGCGTTCCAGGCTGCCTGCGGCCACGTTATAAGTGATGCGGTTGTAGCTCACGCCCACATCGCCGCCGCCGAAATTGTAGTTGGCGCTCAGGCGATACATCTTGTCCTTGAAGCCGGGATTCAGGTTGCGATGGTCCTCATACACGCCGCCGACCTTGAGCGGGCCGCCGGTGTACAGCACCGAACCCGACACCACGCTGTTTCCGCCCGGGCCTTCTATACCTTGGCCGCGCTGAATGGTGCCGACAAAGCCGTTGATAGACGGGGTCTGATAGCGGAAGGAGTTGCTTTGGCGACGGTTGAAACCGTAGACCGTACTGTCGCCACCCAGTTGCGAGATGTTCGCGTCGTCCTGGATACCTTCGCCGAAGAAGCGATTGGTCAGGCCGTTCATGTCCTTCATCGGTGTCGAGAAGCGGCCGAGCTGGATTTTCCCCCAATGCCCGCCCAGACCGACATAGGTATCCTTCTCGTTCAGGCCGCCGGTGCCCACGTCGATCTTGGCGCTACCCTCGATCTGGAAGAAAGCCGACATGCCTCCGCCGAGATCTTCCTTGCCGCGGAAACCGAATTTGGACGAGTTGTCCGACACTCGTGTGGCGGATTCGCCGCCAGGATTCGTCGGCGTCGCCGAAACGGATACGTTGTCGATGCCGGCATGCATGCGGCCGTAGAATTGGACATTGGTTTGCGCCAGCGCGGTACTTGATGTGGCAAGCAACGCCAGCGGAAGCAATTTACCGATCGATACTTGATTTTTCTTCATAGTGGTCTCCCCACAGTGTTTTTTTGACGAAATGACAGTTGATGCGTGGTTCTCAGCTAGGGTGCAGTGACGTGTGGCCTCCTTCAGTCAGCAATGGAAATGGGATCAGGTTTCAGCGGGCGTGCAATACGGCAGGGAGATCTGCTCCAGCTGCCGATAGAGCTCGTCGCCCGCCACCAGGATGGGATTACCTTTCATCAGGCCGTCGTTCTCGAAGAACGGGTTGGCGACTCCTCCCGCTTCGGTCACCAGCACCACGCCGGCAAGGCAATCCCAGGAATTGATATGCGGCTCGAAATAGCCGATCAGCCGGCCAGCCGCAACGTAGGCGATCATTAGCGCACCCGACCCGTTGCGAATGAACATGCCGCCATCCTCCAGCACGCGCTTCAGGAAGGGGATGAAAGTCGGGGTCTTCACCCGATGCGAAAAGCCGACGCCGAGCACGCCATCTCGCAGCGAACGCGCTTGCTTTACTTGCAGGCGCGTGCCGTTCGCCCAGGCTCCATGTCCCTTGCAAGCATGGAAGAGCTCGTCCGCGTTCGGGTCGTACACCACGCCAATGATCGGTTCACCATCGACCAGGATGCCGATGGAGACACACCAGGAATGCATGCCGTTGACAAAGCAAGCCGTACCGTCGATCGGATCGATGACCCACAGATGGGAGCTCTCGCCGTCGCCGCCGCCGCGCTCTTCGCCAAGCACGCCGTCATGCGGGAACTCGCGTGCGATATGTCCGCGGATGTAATCCTCGATCGCACGATCGGCGATGCTGACCATGTCCTGCACGCCTTTCTGCTCGATCTCCAGCTGTTCGCGGCGGCGGAACATGTCCATGCCGATTGCGCCCGCCTCTCGCGCCAGCTTGCGCGCGAGTTCATAGCGGTGCTGGATGGCGGCTCCGGATGATGTGTCGCGGACTGCGCTCATGCGGCACCTCCGATGATGGCCGCACCTTGCGGATAGATATTCAATTCGGCTTCGCTACCCTGGACGAATACTTCATGGAAGTCATGCGACACCGCGAACAGTTCGCCCATTGGCGTCTCGAGCGTGTACTGCATCTCGCGGCCAAGGTAGGTGGAACGTGCCACACGCACCACCATGCGGCTTTCTGCATTGGGCTTGCGCAGGCGTATCCCCTCGGGGCGAATCGCAATGCGCGCTTCGCCCACCGTGTTGCGCCGGCTGGGCAGCCGCACCGTCAATCCGCCGATGCGGCATTCCGCAATACCATCCCGCACGTCCTCGATCACGCCGGATACGATATTGGCGTTGCAGATGAAATCGGCGACAAATTCGTCCGCCGGCGCCTCGAACAGCTCGCGCGGGCTTCCCTTCTGCGCGATCACCTGGCGGTTCATCACAATGATCTGGTCGGAAATCGCCAGTGCCTCTTCCTGGTCGTGCGTTACATAAACCGCGGTCAGCCCGAGCTTTTGCTGGATGTCGCGGATCTCGTCGCGCACGCGACGCCGCAGTTTGGTATCGAGATTGGAGAGCGGCTCGTCCAGCAACAGCACCTTAGGTTGCAGCACCAGCGATCGCGCCACAGCGACGCGCTGTTGCTGGCCTCCCGACAGTTCGTTCGGAAAGCGAGCGGCAAACTCGGCCAGGCCAACCAGCCGCAGGCTTTCCAGTGCGCGTTCGTTGGCGCGCGCACGCGGCTCGCCGGCCACCACCAGACCGAAGGCGACGTTGTCCTGCACCGTCATATGCGGGAACAGTGCGTAGGACTGGAACACCATGCTCACGTCTCGCTCGGCGGCGGACGACAATGTCACGTCTTCGCCGTCGAGATAGATCTTGCCCTCGCTTACCAGCTCAAGGCCGGCGATCAGTCGCAGGGTCGAAGTCTTGCCGCAACCGCTCGGGCCCAGCAGGGTCACCATCTGTTTCGGTTCGATGGTGAACGACACGTTGTTCACCGCGGTGGTTTTGCCATAGCGCTTGATGACATGGTCGAACTCAAGCGCAGGCCGTTTTTTCAACTCGTTCATGCGTAGGATTTCTTCAGTAATTGGCCGGATTTGGCCGTTTCATTGGCGGTGCGGCGAAGACGGCGCTTGCCGACCATGGTGTTCATGAACAGGATGCACAGCATGATGATGACGATCAGTGCCGTGGCGTACGCGATCGCCGTACCGTAGTTGCCGTTCGATACGAGGCCGATGATGTAGGACGTTGCCATGTCGTAGTCGGCACTGACGAGGAACACCACGGCGCTGATCGAGGTAATCGACCGCACGAAGCCGTACACCAGGGCCGAAGCGATTGCAGGGCGAAGCAGCGGAAGGATGACGCGGCGCATGGTGGTCCAGCTGTTGGCGCCGAGCGTGATCGACGCCTCATCCAGGCTGCCGTCGAGCTGGCGCATGGCGGCGATACCGGTACGCAAACCCATCGGCATGTTGCGGAACACGAAGCACAGCACGAGGATGGTCGCAGTACCGGTCAGCTCGATCGGTGCCGCGTTGAATGCCAGGATGTAGCTGATGCCGATGACGGTGCCCGGGATCGCGAAGCTCAGCATCGTGCCGAATTCGAAGACGCGCTTCAGGGCAAACTGCTGGCGCACGAGCAGCCACGCTGAAAGAATGCCGACGAAGGCGGTCAGCGGCGTTGCGATGGCAGAGATCGTCAGGGTGGTGAACAGCGAAGGCCACGCCTGCCCATCCCAGTGCAAGTCGCCTAGGCTGCCGGATATGCCGAACGCATCGATGTAATGGCTAAGCGTCAGCGTATTGTCCTGCCCCCAGTTGTTGACGAAGCCGCCGACTGCCACAGTGCCGTAGACGATCAATGTGAATACGATCCACGGCACGGCGATCGACCACAGTGCAATCTTCAGGCGCGGGTTCAACGCGCCGTGTCCGCCATGGTCGGCCTTGCCGGTAACGGTGACGTACGACTTGCGGCCCAGCCAAATGTTCTGGAACAGGAAAGCACCGATGGCAAGGAACAGGAGCACGATGGCCAAGGTTGCCGCACGTGCCTGGTCGTTGGCAGCACCGACGACGGCGAAATAGATTTCCGTCGAGAGGACATGGAAGTTGCCACCCAGGACCATGGGGTTGCCGAAGTCGGCCATGCTCTCGATGAAGCAAAGCAGGAAGGCGTTGGCGATGCCAGGTCGCATCAGCGGAATCGACACCTTGCAGAAGGTCTGCCAGCTCGAAGCGCCGAGCGTGGTCGCCGCTTCTTCCAGCGAAGGGCTGACGCCTTCCACCACGCCGATCAGCGTCATGAACGCAATCGGCGCGAAAGCCAGTATCTGCGCCAGCCATACACCGCTCATGCCGTACAGCCAGCGTCCCGGCGCGATGCCGAACATGTTGCTGATGAACGTGGTGATGGCACCATTGCGGCCGAACAGGAGGATCAGCGCAAGGCCGAGCACGAACGGCGGCGTGACGATGGGAAGAATGGTCACCGCACGAATCGGCTTGGCCCAGCGGCCGTTGACGCGGGTGACGAGCAGAGCGAACACCAGACCGAGCATGGTCGAAGCGATGCCGGTGGCGAGCGCGAGGTAGAGCGTATTCCAGGCGACGCCGCAGTTGTGGCCGCCGGACATGCAGCGCAGGCTCCAGATACTGTTGTCGGAAAAGCGCTCCGCGAGCAGGGCCATGGTCAATTCGCCGCCGTCGCCCTGGAAGGCGCTGGCAAGGATAACCAAAACTGGATACAGCACGAACATCGAGATCAGCGCAATGATCAGGCCGATCGTACCTGCCACGAAAGCATCGCCGCGACAGACGCCGCACGCCGCTGCTCCTGTGGTGACGAGGAACAGGAAGCACAGGCCCGTCAACAGGGCGCCGTAGCCGAGGCCGGCGAACGGCCGCGCTGCGCCCCAGCCGATCCAGCCCATTACGAGCAGACCGGCAATGCCGACGGCGATCATACCGCGGCCGAGGGTCCTGCGATCCTTGACCAGCGCATTGAGCGCGAGGGCAACGATCACGAGGCCGATCGGTGCTGTAATGTCAGCGGCGCCGTACATCAGGAACTGGATAACGGCTGGCGCACTTTTCTGCGACAGATATGCAGAGGCTGATAGCCACTGCCCGCTAAACAGTCCCGCTTCCTGCTGATACCAGGGAAGAACACAGAGACCGGCCAGGCCGACGAGCAGCCAACGGTAGAGGATAGCTTTCATGTAACAGGGTCAGGCTTATTTGGCTGCGGAATAGATTTCGTTGGTCCAGCGCTGGAGCAGGCGCTTGCGGGTGTCGGCAGAGCCGTATTTCGCGAAGTCGTAGTTGATGGTCTTGATCTTTTCCAGGCGCGGCGCGATGGCGGGATAGGTCGCGGAAGGATTTGACGGCACCTGGAATGCCATGGCCTTCACGGCTTCGCTCTGCACGTCGGCCCGCAAGGCGAACTCGTAGAACTTCTTCGCCTCTTCCATGTTCTTCGCGCCCTTGATGATGCTCATCGATCCGATCTCATAGCCGGTGCCTTCGCATGGCGGCACGATCTTCACCGGGAAGCCGGCGACGGTCATCTTCATCAGGTCGTGCATGAAGCCGATCGCCACACCCGCTTCGCCGCGGCCTACGTCCTCGCCGGGCGCAACGCCGGCGTTCGGATACTTGATGACGTTCCCCCCCATCTTTCTCAGGTAGCTGAAAGCCTGGTCGTCGCCCATTACCTGCACAACGGTTGCCAGTGCGTTGTAGGCTGCCCCGGACGAATTCGGATTCGCCATTTCGATTTCGTCCTTGTATTCCGGCTTGACGAGATCCTTCCAGCACTGCGGCGCCGGAATGTTCTTCTTCTTGAGCACCGTCTCGTTATAGCCGAAGCCCAGAATGCCGAGATAGACGCCGACGGTGCGGTACTTGCCCGCTTCGGCCTGTTTCTGCGCCCAGGGATGCTGTTTCGACAACGACGGCGACTTGTATTCTTCGGTCAGGCCTTCATTGGCTGCCTGCAGGTGCGGATCGCCCGTACCGGCCCACCAGATGTCCGACTTGGGGTTGGACGCTTCAGCGCGGATCTTGGCATACGCCTCGCCGGCGCTCTTGCGGATCATCGAGACCTTGATCTTCGTTTCGGCCTCGAACTTGTTCTTCATCAGCTGGCACCATTCCATGTCCGCGGAACAGAGCACGGAGAGTTCGGCAGCGGATGCCGCGAGGGGCATGCCGGCGGCCGCGACGACGGCGAAAGCAGCAATTGCAGTAATGCGTTTTTTCATGATGTCTCGCTCCAGAGTTTCAGTGAGTGCTTCGTTTTGTTGTGCACACGTGTGCAATATAGGTCGGCAGTGGGGCGTTGTCAACAGGATTTTGTATGAAGCGCGCCGCACTGGCCTTTCAGGATGCGACATGCTGGTAGCAGGCCTTCAGCCTGGTGTAGTCATAGAAATGACTGGACGGGGCAATCTTGGCACTGTCGCATTCCGCCTTGAAGTCGGTTTCCTTCTCGTTGTACAGCATCTTCACGAGGAGGCTGCCTTTGCTGTCGCGGTAAACGTCCCACTGCATGTTGGCCGCCATCGGCGACACATAATCGCCGCGCCATGGGTTGTTGTCATAGGTGTACATTTGTGCTTTCGGCAACGGCGCGATCACGTTCTTCAAGCCCATTTTCGACGCAAACGGAATCATGATCTCGGCATGCGCGAAACGCACTTTGGCAGCGTGCGACAGGTCACCCTTGGCGATGGCATCCACTTCCTTGAAAAAATCGTCCTGCAGCGATTGCGCCATCTTGTAGGTGACGCCATTGCTTTCAGTGAAGCTCGGGCCCATCTTGTAGAAGTCTTCCGCATCCTGCAGGTAGGCGAGGTATTTCGCTTGCTCGGAAGGCATGTACTGGTTGAAGTCGACCGACACTTCGCTCTTCATGCCGGGAGCAATGACATACAGGTTGTAGAGCATTTCCACCGCGTCCACGATGCCGTTCACCTTCGTCTTGCCGTCGCCGGTCAGCGTATTGGTGAACTTGCCGTCGTCGCTGGTAAAGCTGTAGGTGCCGGTATTGGCGAAGGTATAGGTGCCATTGTCGATCTTGTCGACGAATGCCTTGGTGAACAAGCGCTCCAGCACTGTGCGCGCCACCGTCTTGGCATTGGCATCCACCTGCAGCGCCGCCAGCTTGGCCTTGTAGTCGGCATTGCCGGAGAGATAAGCCTGGTATGCCTGGCTGTCCTGATAGGTTTGGTAATGCGGGTCGGCCGGGTCGATCACCTTGTCGGTGGCCGGCACCAGTGCATGGAAGTACAGCGTGAAGCGATCGGTTCCGTTCGGCATGGCGACAGGCGCGTCCGCCGGGTATCCTGCGGGCGCCGGCGGCAAGGTAATCAACGGAGCAAGCGCGGGTGCAGTTGCGGCAAGCGATTGCGTGAAGAACGATGCGCTGTCTTTCGCGCGGTCGACGCCGGAACTTACGGCGATGATCTGGCGCGGGGCGGTTGCGGCAGCTGCACCGACCTGCGAGAAGAACGACGACAGCCGATTCACCATGCGCATCGCAAGCTGCTTGTGCTCGTTGATGCCGGTTTGCGTCTCGTTGCCGTAGCCAGGCTTGGAAATGCCGGCCACACCATAACCCAGCAAGGCATTGGCCTTCATCAGCTTGAGCACATCTGCGCCAAGCTGCTGACCAAGCGGAGTCAACGCATTGTCGGCCGCGGCCTTCTGCCAGATCGCGTACATCGCAGCATCGTATTTGAGGCTGGACAGGCCACGCGAACCATGGCGCGCAACCAGCTCGGTAAACACCGGCGTAAATCCCGCCGGCGGTGCTTCGTAGGTTGCAGCGTCCTGCTGCGGCTGGTACGGCGCCTTCGTCTGATAGTAGGCGGCAGGCGCCACCTGGTCTGCCGAATCGCTGCCGCCGCCGCAACCGGCGAGCGCGACTGCGATCGTGGAGAGATAGAAATACTGCTTCGATACTTGCTTCATCATGTGCCTCTTTCATGAATGGTGCCCAGCGGGCATGGGACCTGCGCACATCTCATCGCCTTGCGGCGATTGCTGCGTGCCAGGCGCAGGCAATACGGAGCCATGCCGGACCGGCGCAGGACCGGCCGGACTCGGCAACAACGGATATGCACCGCGCCGGAACGGGCGGCGCCAGCGGTTTAGAACTTCAGCGCCTTCGAGAGACTGTTGGCAGCCGCATCTCGCGTGCCCAGCGGCTTGAGGCCGAATCGCTCCTCGATGAACTTCAGGATGGACACCGTTTCATATTCGGTGTGGTCGATGCGTCCGCCTTCGCTGAAGGGCGAAATCACGAGCGCCGGGATGCGCGTCGCAGGGCCGAAGCGGTCCCGCTTGGGCGGCGCGACATGGTCCCAGAAGCCGCCGTTTTCGTCGGTGGTGACAATGACGACGGTGTTCTTCCATTGCGGGCCGGCCATGATGGCGTTAACCACATCCACCGCATCTTCATCGCCAGCGGCGACGCTGGAGCTCGTCATGCCCGGATGCATGTTCTTGCCGCCCATCGGCTTGTAGAAGGTAACCGGCGGCAGCTTGCCCGACTTGATGTCGACCATCAGGTCGTTGCGGTCCTTCAAGTGCGCGGCGCGCTCCGCGGGGCTGTCGATGAAGCGCTTGAAGTAGGTGAAGGGTTGGTGATGATAGGAGAAGTCCTTCAGCTTGTGCCCCTCCTTCGTTGCCTTCAATGCGTCAGTGTAGCCATCCGCATAATAGGCCCAGGCAATGCCCTTCTCGCTCAGGCGGTCACCGATGGTCGGCGCAGTCTGCGCCGGCAGCAGCGCCTGCTTCTTCGTCGGGTCGTACACCAGTTGGCCCTGGATGGTGTTGACCGCATAGCCGTCCTGCGTCACCAACGCTTCCTCGTCCGGTTTATATCCGGTGCCGCGCTCGTCCCTGGCCACGATCTCATGCGGCGCGTTCGGGAATACCGGCGCGCAGGCACATACCAGCCACATATGGTTCAGGAAGGACCCGCCAAAGGCCGACTGGAAGAAGTGGTCTGCCAGGGTGAAGCGTTGTGCGAGGGACCACAGCTTCAGCTTGCTGCCGTCGAAGTAGCCCATCGGCAGCGCCCCGGTATTACCCTCCACCACGAAGCGGTCGTTGCGTCCGCCATTGATCTGGCGCTGGTGCGTCCAGAAGGCGTGCACCGGGCTGCCGGTTTTATCTGCAAGGGACACAAAGGGGTCCATCTTGAAGGCACCGTTCGGCAACGGCTGGTTGAAACGCTTGTCCACACCGCCCTTGTCGAACATCACCGGAGGAAGCTGCGCATAGGGCTTGCCGTCAGGGCCAGTCTGCGCATCGAGCTTTTGCGCTTGCGCATTCGCAATGCCATCGGCTCCCGGGAAGGTACCGAAAAGATGATCGA
>DASVLM010000704.1:0-5545 GCA_036384875.1 Noviherbaspirillum sp. | reverse complement strand
CGGGTTCGGCCTGCGTTGCAGCGACGACGACATGAAAGCCATCCGCGACGCGGTACGGCAGGGGCCTTTCCCGGACGTGCGGCTGCGGCGCGTAGTGGAAAGACAAGGCTCGTACGAATACGACGTGCAGGACATGTCCTGAGCGTCGTCGCGCGAGAAGGCGCGAAACCTTCCGGCAGGCTTGCCATGACGCAAACCGGACAACCGTTCCATGTTTGCTTTTCTGCATTCAAACTCAAATACCATCCAATTGGATGGGAACTGGATGGTGTTTGGCTGGTCTGAGTTTGCAGGAGGCACTTCATGGCACGCGAACCAGTCACATTGGACAGCCGTACAAAAGCAGGCGAATCGGAAAAGATCACCATCAACCTCGGCCCGATCGACCTCGGGCAGATCGACCTGCTGGTGCAGGAAGGTTTCTATTCCAACCGCACCGACCTGATCCGCACGGCGATACGCAACCAGCTGCAACTGCATGGCGACGTCATCCGGCAAACGGTGGCGCGCAAGAGCCTCGTGCTCGGTCTGCAACACTATTCCCGCGCCGACCTGGAGGCGGTGCGCGCGGCAGGCGAAACTTTGCAGATACAGGTACTGGGACTGGCCAGCATCGGGCCGGATGTCACTCCCGAACTGGCGCTTGCCACCATTGCCTCCATCACCGTGCTGGGTGCGCTGCACGCCAGCCCCGCCGTCAAGGCCGCCTTGGCCGGACGCATACACTAATCACCACGAAAGATTTCCATGAGCATCGACGAAGGCTTCCTCGCGCAAATGCGCGAAGCCACTAAACTGTTGCAGACAGAAGGCCCGATGGCCGCCACCGCCGCCATCCAGCGTGCGTTGCACGGCGCTTCGGCAGGCGCATCTCAGGCGACGCACACGCCGCCTTCCGAGGTCCACCCCGCGGCCAATATCCTCGCCCGCGTTCGCAACCTCGCAGGCGGCAAATGGGCAGGCATGTCCGCGCGCCAGCCCATCGAGGACGTCGAAGTGCACGACGTCGAGGTCCCGGACACATCACTCAAGGGCCGTTTCATCGCCGGCTCCTGCAGCAGCCACGCCGGCACGCGTGCTTACAAGCTCTACATCCCGAGCGGCTACAAGGATGAACCGCTGCCGCTCATCGTGATGCTGCACGGCTGCACGCAAAACCCGGACGACTTCGCCACCGGCACCGGCATGAATGCCATCGCCGAAGAAGGCAACTGCTTCGTCGTCTATCCCGAGCAACCGAAAAGCGCTAATGCTTCGCAATGCTGGAACTGGTTCCAGCCCGGCGATCAGCGGCGAGACAAGGGCGAGCCTGCCATCCTCGCCGACATCACGCGTGAGATCGCGCGTAACAACAAAGTTGATACAAGCCGCATCTATGTCGCCGGCCTGTCCGCTGGCGGCGCGATGGCTGCCGTGCTGGCCGCGACCTATCCCGAACTGTATGCGGCGGTCGGGATTCACTCCGGCCTGCCGTATGCCGTCGCGCATGACATGCCTTCCGCATTCGCCGCCATGAAGCGCGGCAAGATCAAGGGCAAGGCGGGCGCTCGCGCACAGGTGCTGCAAGCGATGCAAGCCAAGGTTCCGGTACCGTTCGACAAGCCGGTACCCGCCATCGTCTTTCATGGCGACCGCGATTCCACGGTCGCTCCTGTCAATGGCGAGCAGGTACTGGCGCAATGCGTGCCCGCTGCCGGCAAGGATGCGCGTGCGGAAACGCAGCAAGGCACCGCGCCGGGTGGCAAGGCCTACACCAGAACCGTCTTCCATGACGTGCAAGACAAGCCCATCGCGGAAAAATGGATCGTGCATGGCGCCGGCCACGCATGGTTCGGCGGCAGCCGCAAAGGTTCGTATACCGACCCGGAGGGGCCGGCTGCATCGCGTGAAATGCTGCGCTTCTTCCTCGCGCATCGGCAGCTTGCGTAGCATGGTGGTCCGGCGTAGGGCCGGATGAAGCGCCGCGTCTGCCGCCCGCAACGGCGGCAGGCATTTTCCAGAGCGCCAAGGCATGGCATCGTGTACGCTAGGGCATGGACGCTGAAAACATCATACGGTTGAGCGGCCCGTTCCGCATCAACGACTCGCTGGGACGCACCTGGCAGGTCCGTGCCATTCGTATCTACGACGAAGGCTACGGCATCATCGATGTCTATGTCGACCTGGAAACCTCCACGGACGACGAACCCCTCCACGAAGACCCGCTCGTCATCCGGCAGATCATGTCGCAGTTGCGGGCGCTCGGCTACATCGGGCCGGACTTCGGCCCCGGCGATCCCGGCCTCCAGGACGACAAGCTCATCGTCCTGGAAGCGCCCGAAGCTTTCAGCCAATTCGCCGCCAGCAAGGGATGGAGGAATCTTGCGGAAGAGTATGCCGATGCCGGCAGCGACGCGACTGCCGGCGATCCGATGGCCGATCCTGTTGCTCGGGCGGCATTCCAGGCACTGATGCAGCGGCTTGCTTCCAGGTGAACGTAGAACCCGATGCACGGCCACATGTCCGGTTGAATGGAACCGGAATCGCGTTTCTTGCTACAAACAGGAAGCTTCGCACGAAACGCGAAAGGTCGAACTACATCATGATCAGGCAACTTCCTATTCCCGGACTACTAACAAGGCTAGTCGAGCCGCTGGCGGAGGCGGCTGCACAGCCGCAAGTTGCTGTGCCACAACCGAATCTGACGGGCACCTACCGGCCGGTCGGCAGTTTGCCGCGCAATTCGGGCAGGGCAGGTTTTCTAAGAAAACTCCCGCTGCTACCGACGTCTGCAAGCCCGCTTCCCGCGTTGCCGGGCCGGGCGCACAGACCGCTCTCTCAGCCACCAAACATGCTCGACTTCCGAGCGGCTCAATCTGCCGTCCAGCTCGCACCGCCGGTGCAAACTTCGCAGGACAGCATGATCCGTCAGCTTCAGGAGCGCGGCGGTTGGACAGAGGCGCATGTCGATACCTTGCGCACGCGACTGGAAGCCTGCCTGGAACCGATGCCGCGGGGCAGCATGCGCAACGTATCCCTGTGGCTCTCCCGCAACCAGGATCACTGGAAAACCTATCGAAACACCTATGTCGGCTTTTATGAGGGTTTCTCCGAGAACCCGCAATGGATGAAAGGCATGTCCGAAGCGATTGCGCGGCATCAACAAGCACGGCAGGCACCTGCACGTCCGGCAGCGGCAACGCAGGCGGCAGCTCAGAAGACGACCGCGAAACATCCGATGACGCAGCAAACGACGGCACACGAAGACGACAGCGACTTGCAACGCGCCATCGCTGCAAGCATCGCTTCGCACGATGAAGAGACTCGACTGCGCCAAGCAGCAAGGCCGGACGACGATATCGCCAAAGCCATCGAAGCCAGCCGCAGGGACCAGAAAGATGACGAACTGCAGCGCGCCATCGAAGCAAGCCGCGCAAATTCCACGGATATGCTGTATGCAGCGATGGCTGCCGGGAACAATCGCTTCCGCACCGGCATGGCCGGCCACGGAATTGAAATCGTCCCGAACAAAGGCGGTTCCTACATGAACAGTTGCCTTATCGCGTCGATGTTGCAGCACGCCCAGGGTAAGCAAGGCGGCGACAAGCTGATGGAAGATGCTCTTGCACTGAAACTCGAAATGGCCGAACGTTTCTCGAAAGAAGTCAGCGCGGAAGGCCTCATGCATCCCGACACCACAAGCCCCGCAATGACGTGGCTGAGAAACGAAATCAATCAGCGCTACAACGTACGGATCGACCCGCACATCGTGACCGCCGATGAGAACGGCCGCCCCGTCCTGACCGACCTGCGCCCGTCGCTACCTGGTCACAAGCCTGTGGTGATCTGGAATGAAGGGGCGCATTTCCAGGCGCTGTTCTCTCCGCAGTCAGGCGGCCGGAATCGCATTTATGAAATGGCGAAGCAGGCTTCCGCAAGCAGGTTTGCATAAGTTTGCTTGACGGCGTGCGGGCAGGTGGCATCGCCTGCCACGCTGCGCCTTCAAGTAGGCGATGTCGTCAAACGGCAATCAAGACAGCGCCACAAGCACTGGCTGCGTAGCCAGCTTCGCATTGTTCAGCAAACGCTGGTAGATCGCATTCGTTTCACCCGAGAGCACGGAAACCGGCGCCGGTTTCACCTTGAAGCCGGACTCCGAATAGAGGCGTACGGCTTCGATTTTCAGTGTGGTGTTGTGAGCCGCAGCACGATCGACATCGTCCGTGCTGCGCGGAGTTGCGGAATGAAAGACATCGTCCGCATCGGAGATCACGCCCGAGTTCATCACGATAGCAGCCATGACCGGGCTGGCCTTGGTCATCGAGTACAGGAAGTTCAGGTATGAAGCCTTCTTGTTATGCAGGAAATCGTCCGGCGAGTAGTGCGCCGCCTTGAATTCGGGCATGGTGCCGCGCGATACCAGCGGTACTTCAAAGGTGGGCACTTCGGTGGGCGGCGTCGGACTGGCACTTGCCGCTGCGGCGGTGGAGGCAGTGCTGGTGCTGCTCAGATTGCGCCACAGGGTTTTGGCCTCGCCGAGGAAAGCCTGGATGCGCCTGATTTCAAACAGGTTGTACAGCGTCTTGAAGATGAACTCGAAGCCCGCGAGTACCAGGTCGGCAATTTTGCCGGCCGCACCGGCCGTGGTCGCGGTCACCGCGACGGAGGTCACGCCTTTGCTGATTTTCCAGGCCGAGACTGCCTGACGCTCGGCGATGCCGCTGTCGATGCCGGCGCGGATCAGGGCGAATGCGCCATCGCTGGTAACCAGTTCGGCGCTCTGCAAGGTAATCGTATGCCGGGTCCAGGCGTCCTTGATCAGTCCGGTCAGGCCTTCGAGCATGTCGGTACCGGCGCTGGCGAAATCGCCAGCAGCCTTGCACACGAATTTGAACAGGACGCCCAGCGCCTTGCCGACAAGCGCCACGAGTTCTGCCGGATTGCCGAGAAACTTGTCCTTCAGCCGCTCGACAACCCAATCCTTGAATTTGTTGAACTGCTCTTTCAGGAACTGTTTGATCTTGCCCTCGTGCGCAAGATATCCCAGGTAGCCTGCGGCACCGGCACCGGCAACGCTGCCTTCCACCGCCATCATGATTTCGGCCGCAGCCTTGTGGCCGGAGCTATCCACCACGCTGTTCATGGCGGGAATCGTGCTCAATGCGCCTTTGAGCACATCTGCCGCCCAGTCACGATCCACCTGGATGTTGGCCATCAGCGTCAGCATCATCTTGCGCGTCATTTTTCGCGCTTCCTCGTTGGAAGCCGCGCTCTTGTCGCTCAGTGCATGGATCAACTGCGTCAGCTTGAGGACGTCCGTGATGATATTGTCCCTGTTGCGGGCGTCCCGGTAGTCCTTGCTGATGATGCCGGTCTCGGCAACAGTGCCGTTGAGCCTGTACGTGACACCGATGTAGGTCTGCAACGCATTCATCAGGTTTTCAGCATTGCCTGCGTGCCTGATGTGATCGGCACCCGGATATTCGATCCATGCCTTGTAAGCCCGATCCACTCGTTGCAGGCGTTCGCCGCGCGCCTTGGTTGTGCGCAGCAGCCGGCTCGACAT
>DASVLM010000703.1:0-5493 GCA_036384875.1 Noviherbaspirillum sp. | reverse complement strand
AGCCTCAGCCACCTGTGCTGCCCAGCGCCGCGGCCTGCTGTTACTTTCAGAGCCGCACATTTTTTTTACGGTTTCCAGCAATAGCGCGTGTGGCTCGCGGTGACTTGCCGCGTAGTCGTATAGACGGCGCGCTAACGGGCTAAGGGTGCGGTAAGCCAGCCACTCCAGTTCTGTATATTGCTTTTCTGGGAACAATAAGAGCATGTCTGGATGAATCATGACCCGGCTCTTGGGTAACCGTTTCTCTCTCTCGTCTTGCCATTCATATTCCTGAATGAATGAAATCGCCTTGCCCTTTCCAATTCGCTTGTTTGTTAAGATCACAGCAGTAGCCTTCAGCCTAAGCAAGCAATCATGAACCTTTGCATAATAAGAACCGTTTGTTGGCCAAGCCAATGCTTTGCATAACTGATAGGGCGTAAACTCGACCCATTTCCCAAGAGGAGCAGATTTTGCCAATTGCAAAATCTGCAGCCATACCAGCTCGTCGTCATAGGCTCGCAGCTCTTCGCCCCGATACTCAATTGCGCCTTCGCCAACTACCCAGATTTTATCTTCCGGTTTCAGGTACCTGCGTCCTGTCTTCTTGTTACGGATGGTGAAAAGGGACGACCTCGCAAATTCATTGGGCAAAGCGCGCCGGTCTTCTCCCCATAAGGGCAGCTGTGCGATTTTTGTCTGATTCATTTGCTCGGCTTGGAGCTTTTCCGCTTGCGTCGCTTTGTCTTGTATCCACTGCGGAATCGAGACTGGCTGAGCAACGTCTGGTTCTTTCTTCTTGGCTGTCATTTCGATCCTTATCAGTACGCGCCTACGATTTCCCGACGAAGGTTTTATAGACGATATCCAGCGCACGCTCGATCGCATGTTTGCGTGTCGGTGAATTCCAATGCTCCATCAACGCTGCCAGCTTGTTGGAGCTCTCTGCGTCGAGCGAAAAATCTACCCGGGTTGCGCCGGCCTGCGCGCGTTCCGCGCGGCTCTTTCGGAGCCGTTCTTCCGCCGGCAACTGTGCGCCGGAGCCGGCAGGCCGTCCCCGCGACGCCTTTTTCTCTTCCATGTCGATTTCTCTCTCCATTTTCCTACCTGGTGACCAGCTCGGATAGATACGCCGGTGCCGTACTGACTATGGCCGCTGCTTCGGCAAATGATGTCACCGCGAGGCCTGTCCCGTCCGGTGTCCCTATTGAGTTATACCGCTGAACGGATATCTCATAGGTTTCCCCATACCGAGGAGTGATGGAGCGCTTCATCAGAAAGCGGCCGTCGTCAGCCTTTATCAATTCCCCCTGGTCGCCCGGTCCAAATGCGCAATGCCATATCTCACGATTCGGATCCTTGAACCAGGTCCGGCCGGCGTGCTCGACGGTCTTCCAAGTGAACGTTTCGGCTGCGCTCGCCGCCTCGAGCAGATCATCAAACTGCTTGCGCGAGGTGAAAGTGACTCGCTCATCTGCAGACAAGTCAATCTCCAAAAAATATCGCTGGTCGTGGGACTCACTGATCGATGCCGATCCGCCTGGTACGTCGCGCCGCAGCTGCCGGCTTGATGTGTGCCAAAGAAAGCATTGCCAGGTCTTTCCATCAAGTTCCGTCGTCTGCGAATAGGACTCCCCCACTACCGGCAAAGAGGTCAACTGCACTGTTTTCGTATCCATCGGCTTTCTTTCGATCGGGTTAATACCGCAAGAATCTTACTTTCGGGCCTGTTCCTCACGCTCAACCTGGTCTGCCACGCGTGCTGTATAGACCTGCTCAAGCCCGGCGAACGTCAGTAAAGGGTGAATTCTGTGAAGCGTTTCGACCAGGGCGATAAAGTCGCGCGCCACCAGCGTCGCGATCCCTGTGTTCTGGCCCATGATGTCGATGTAGAAGCGGGGCTTGCTGGGGTCTTGCGTTCCGTAGATGGTGACGTGGCCACCGACATCGCTTTCATCGCCGCTGGCGAACTCGACGAAATAGCCGGCATTGGTGATCGCCTCGCTCACACCATCGGCCTTCGGGTCATAGGTCGGATTGTCGACCTCGACGAACATCTTCTTGGCCAGGTCCCATTCGTAACTTTTCATTGTTATTCCTTTATCTGATGTGGTATAGGCGCGCTGGCCTGAGTTCTGCAGGCGCATCTTACTGGATGGGTCGAGCCGGTCTGCAGTAAATACTTTACTCTTTTTTGTAGCCGGCTACAAATATTATTTAAGGGTTTGACATAAAATCCCTTCCACGTCGCGCACCTGATTTCAGGATATTTGTAACCGGTCACAAAAATACCCGCCCGGGCCGCCGGCGCCGTCCACTTCACCAGGCGCGCGCACCATTTCCTTTCCCGGCTCGGCGCCGGCGCGCATTGTCTATAAACCCGCATTTGATTGTTAGACGCGGCCGCACCTGGTGCGCCTAGCCATGTCCTGGCGTGCCTGGTCTCAATCCAGTGAAAACGCTCCAGGGCGGCGAAAAAACAACCACAGAACGACAGTCGTGATGCTAGGCGCGCGGGGCGGCACCTGGTGAAGTCGCCATGCGCAGATCGGCCCTTGCGCGGCCGGCGGAGTTAGGAAAATCCACATGAGGAATCGCCTTCGCCCCTGGTACATCATCGCCGGGAGACACGTTCATTCCCGTTGTCGGCCGCCGGCATGACTGCTTTCGAATTAGGAAAAATCGAGCCAGGCCGGCAAAAAAGCAACCACAGAATGGCAGTCGTGATGTTATGGCGCGCACGGGCCGCAGCTGGCAAAGGCTCAATTCGGCAAGGCAGTGCCTGGTTTGTTTTGCCGATCGAGGAAAAACCACAAGAGGAATCGCTTGCGCACCTTGTCCATCATGCGTCGTGACAGTCTCATTGAGCCAGGCCGGCAGCCGCCGGTGCAAACCTTATGAAGGAAGATATGAATACATCTGAAGTATTTGCCCTGACCTGCGTTTTTACGCAGCTGGTCACAATCATGCAGGAGAACCAAACAGGCGGAGTGATGGCGATCGCGCTGATGGCCTGCATGTTGGCCATGTTGAAGTCGTCGGGAAAATAGAAAAGGCGGGGAGGGAAGGCGACGGAGCGAGAGACAGATAAACTGCTACTCGCTCCGTCAAGTACGCGAGGGGCGTTCCGCGATGTTAACACCAGTCATCGGACCGGTGTCAACATTTTGGAAGAGGATGAACTATTCCGGTTGAATGACCTGCAGCGTCCTGGCGAAATGTCTCTGTGCTGGCGTCACGATTTCATTTCTGGACATCGCTCCAAGATTGCACTTGCCAATTTCAGCAGCATACGGCCGCGTGTCGCCTTCGTACTCATTGAGCATGCTATGAATCTCGCTGAGAATGACATTGCGAGGAAGAGAGAGCTCATACTCAGCCGCTGTGATCGTCGCTCTCAAGGTGTCGGGATCATGAGTTGGCACAACGGCCATTGCCGCACACAATTTTTCACCGCAGTCCACAAGAACAGCATAGGCATTCATGGTTGCCCATGCCAGAGATGCGCTTTGGTACGCACCTCGATACTCGATCGCCGCTTTAGAGGCCGCGTCCTGAGTAGTGGATGCAGTGTCTTCAGCCTGGCGCAATATCGCGCTGCATTCTTCCACCAGGTGTTCAGCGCTTCGAACTTCATTCAATGCCTCTTTCACCTTGGGTGTCTGTGCGGCATTTGATTCATTCATTGCATCGGCGAGGGCCTGCTTCGCTGCCAGGTAACCCTGTTCATACTGTTCCAGCTGCGCCTTCAATTGAGCGATGTTTTGTTTGACCGCCGCGTAGGCTTTACCTGGTCCGTTTTCGTATTCGCTGCGTGCCTTATCAAGACTGAGGCGCGCGGCTTCATAGCCGACTTTTGCTGCTGCTAGTTTCTCGTTCAGGTTAGACATGATGTGTCCCTTTGGATAGATGGATAGAGCGCCGGACAATCTGCCGTATCCAGCGCATGCATGCTCAGAAACTGACGTGATTAGCAGTCGGTCTGGGTACCGGATGCCGCATGGCCAGACTGGCCACTGCCTTGAGCCGAGAACGAGGATGCGGGTTGCTGCGCCTGGGCGTAGTCGCGTTGTGCCTTTTCCAATTTGATGCGCGCGGCTTCGAACTCGGCTGCAGCCTGGTCAACGGCATGTTTCAGGTGAATGGCTTTACTCATGATGAACTCCAAGGTTTGAGGTTAAGAATCAGACTCGTCATCAAGCAGCGAAACCATCGCCTGGACCGTTCCTAGCGACTCGATTGCATCTTCCACATGGCCAAAGAGGAAGGTCATCGTACCGCGCATTGCCTGCGCGTCGACGGTTATGCATTTCGATTCATCAGGGAGTTCATGTGCCATGTCCGCATAGAAGCGGATCAGATCGCGGACCGTGCAGAGGGTCGTGTCGATTGCGCCCATGCGCCCGACCAGGTCAGCGATTTCTTTGGCCCGCTCACCGGAAGTACTGCGTTGCTGGAGGAGGGGTTGGCCTGGTGTAGTGCGAATGGATTGCATGCGATCTCCTTCGTAACGGTTGATCCACCTCCCGTTGTAGACGGGAGGGCGGGCACATGACAGGGGTGGAAAACCGGAACGAAAGGACTCACCGGTCCGGCCGAAGCCGGCCCTACCAAGGCCCGCCCATTGAAGAAGGCGTGCAGGTACACAGACGAAAAAATACCGCCATGCGGCGGCTGTCCGCCTTTCGTATTACGAGTTTCCACACCCGTGTCGCTTCTTTCTCAGCGACGTTATGAGTATAGCCGGCAGCATCACGGTTAACAACCTATATCGCTATTCGATTCGTTGCCGGCCAGCCCAATGGTTAGCTGCGTGATGACATTGGCACGCATGCGGTTCATGCAGTGCCGATTGCTACTTTGCGGGTAAAAAATGATCTTTTGAAGGACATGCGTATGTGGCGGACGCCAGCACATACGGAACTGCCAGAAGGATTGATTTTTCGCAGATATAAACCATGAAGTATTGAATAGTGGCGGCATGACACAGGCATCGATAAATCCTGGCCATCCGCTTTTCAGTCGACTGAATCAGGATGGGTATATGGAAGCGAAGAAGACAAAAGAAACAGGAGGGTTTGTGAGTATCAGATGTCCTCACTGTGATAGCAAGACGACGGCGCGACGATGCGAAACAATCAAACAGGACCTACATTTTGAAATTGTTTATCAATGTAATGATGTCGAATGTGGTCATACTTTTGCTGCACACCTTCAGGCGGTGCGAACGTGTAGGCCTAGTGCAAAGTTCAAACCCGGCGTCGACCTTCCTCAGTCGCCGTCGACGCCGCATGCCCGCGCGCAAAAGTCCGCATTATTGGACGGGCTGGATGAAGCACTCCGAGAGAAACGACTTTCTTGCCCTAACCTATCGATAGAGAAGTTATGTGTATGGGTAAAAACTGAGTATGGAATCCGGGTGGAATTGAGCACTATGCGAGACAAACTTTCCCAGCTTGGAATTTCTCCCTACGTCGCAGCGAAGGGGATGAGTTTGCTGATTGGGTTGGAAGA
>DASVLM010000702.1:0-2436 GCA_036384875.1 Noviherbaspirillum sp. | reverse complement strand
CTTCCCACTGGAAGCCGAGCCACTTCACGGAGTCGAGGATGCTGTCGACGTATTCCTGTTCTTCCTTCTCCGGGTTGGTGTCGTCGAAGCGCATGTGGCAGCGGCCGGCGTAGTCGCGCGCGAGGCCGAAGTTCAGGCAGATGGATTTGGCGTGGCCGATGTGCAGGTAGCCGTTGGGCTCCGGCGGGAAACGGGTGATGACCTTCGGCAGCGGGTGGCCGTTCGGGTCGTGGCGGCCGTCGTGCTTGCCGGCGGCGAGGTCACCCTCGATGATGCCGCGCAGGAAGTTGGAGGCCAGGGGTTCGGCGGCGCCATGGGCGGCGGCGTGGTTTGCAGCGTTTTTGGGATCGTTGCTCATGAATGGGGAATTGCTTTGTAAATGAATGGCTTAACTGGCCATTTTACCGTAGCGGGCAAGGGCGGGGCGGCGGAAAGTGTGCGTCGCAGCAGGCTGTTTTGTTGACGGACGGATTTTGAGGAGCGTCAACAGTGAACGCCCGCTCACTTAAAACCCAAGGGCATTGTTTCAGGTCGAAGGAAAACCGACCGGCTGGCCGCAACCCTGGTGCCGGCTCGCGTTGGTCTTTTCAATGGAGCAAAAACAATGTCAAGAAGCTTGAAGGCGTTTCTCGCGGCCTCGCTCGCCGCATCCCTGTTGGCGTCCCTTGCGGGATGCGGCGGTGGCGGTGCAGACAGCGCGAGCGCCAGCACCGGTTCATCGTCCACCGCCACGTTGCTGCCGACCGGGTACACCTCGGAGGGGCGGGCCTACAACACCTGCGTGCTCAGTCCCGGATGCTCGGGCAATCCGTATGCGCCGTTCTCGGCTTCGGTGTCGATGGCACCGGCGGACGGCGCGACGCTCTCCGGCATGGTGCGTATCGAGGTGCATGGTTACGCCATGCAGAACGTGGAGCTGCTGCCGGCGAGCGGCTATACCCCGCGCTTGGGGGTGTTCAACATCACCGGCGACAAGACCATTGCCTGGCTCGACCTGGATACGACGAAGCTGCCGAACGGCCCGCTGAGCGTGCGGGTGAGCGCCTTCAATGTGCCGGCCGGGCAGCCGGGTGCGGTGGAGATCGTTGCCATGCCGGCACGTACCTGGAACATCAGTAACGCAACGCCGCCCGCATCGACCTTCACTGCCACGGTAACTGCGGCGCCGGCCAATGGGGCGACGGTCAGCGGCATCACGCATCTTGAGTTGCATGGCAGCGGCATTGCCAATGCGGAGCTGCTGCCGGCCAACGGCTACTTGCCGCGGCTGGGCATGTTCAATGTGTCTGCCGACCGCACCATGGCGTGGCTGGACTTCGATACGCGGTCGCTGCCCGATGGCGTGACGGCAGTGCGCATCAGCGCCTTCAACACGACGGAAGGGCAGCCGGGCGCATCGGAAATCGTTGCGATGCCGGCGCGGCAGTGGAACTTCTCCAACGGCAACGCGAGCGCCGATCCGTTCACTGCAACAGTCACGATTGCGCCGGTGAATGGCGAAACGGTGAGCGGGCGCGTGCGGCTGGAGGTGCGCGGCAGCGGGATCAAGAACGTGGAGCTGCTGCCGGCTTCCGGCTACACGCCGCAACTCGGCACCTTCTATGTGGACTTCGGCGGCACCTTTGCCTGGATGGAGCTTGATACGTCCACGCTGCCGAACGGCATCCTGAATGCACGGATCAGCGCCTTCGATGTCGCGGCCGGCCAGCCGAATGCGCACGAGATCATTGCGATGCCGGCGCGGCAGTGGAACATTCAACATTAGCGAATCTGCATACTACATTGGCACGTTGTTGCACGCCATTGCGCCGGAGTTGGCGCAACCGCGTGCAACACGCGCGTATGCGATTTGACTACATATATCTGCGTGGACAGAATGTCGGCGACCCTGGTGCCGGCAGGATGGCTGCGCTTGTTCTTTTGCATCCGCCGCACGCCACAACAAGAAAGAGGAGACGAGGATGCAGATCTGTCGAGGCGCCGCGCTGGCGCTGTGCAAATGGTGTGCAGTCGTGCTGGCGGGTTTGCTGTCGCAGGCGGCGCTGGCGGCAAGCAGTCATGCGGCTTTCAAGCCGGTGGAGATCGGCGTGTCGTGGTCCAACTTCCAGGAGGAACGCTGGAAGCGCGACGAGGCGGCGATCAAGCATGCCTTGGCGATGGAAGGCGTGGAGTACGTCGGCATGGATGCACAGGCCTCGAACGAGAAGCAGATGAAGGACATCGACGCTCTGGTCGCGCGCGGCGTGAAGGCCATCATTGTGCTCGCCTGGGATGCGGAGGCGATCCTGCCGGCGGTGCGGCGCGCGCTCGACAAGGGCGTTCCCGTCATTGCCTATGACAGGCTCATCCAGGACAAGGACGTCTTCTACATTACCTTCGACAACATCGAAGTCGGCCGCATACAAGCGCGTGAAGTGCTGAAGCAAAAGCCTGCCG
>DASVLM010000701.1:0-8962 GCA_036384875.1 Noviherbaspirillum sp. | reverse complement strand
TGCGCGAAGCTGGAGGTATCCATGATGTCCTCAGGGATGGAAGAGTTCTTTGAGCCGTGCTTCGGGAAGCGAGGTCGGCATCCAGTAGGCGTCGTTCAGATCGGCGCGCAGATACTTGTCAAGCTGCTCGCGCGTGATAGGCGCAGGCGACGAGAAGTAGGAGCGGTACAGCGGTTTGCCGTCAAGCAGCGCTACCGACGCGCGCACCACCGCCGCGCCTAGGCTAGGCGTGAAGATCGGTGCAACGCTGTTGACGCCGGCCTGCTTCCATGCCCGCAGGAAGCCGTTGTTGGCCTCGCCGGTCATCGGCACCAGCGGCTTGCCGGTTTCACGGAATACGTCTAGGCAAGCCCTCGTCATGTCGGCACCGGAGAACCAGATGCCGTCGACCGGCTGGCCTGACAGCACCAGGTTTTCGCAGAGCTGCTTGCCCTTGGCATAGCTCCAGTCGCCGAAGACTTCATTGGTGATCTTGATGCCAGAACCTTCGAGCGCCTTGCGCAAGCCGTCGTAACGCAACTGTTCCTCGTCCACCCCGGCGATACCCCGGAAGACCCAGATGCTGCCCTTATTGTTGAGCACCTTGCGCAGGTATTCGCCGCCCTGCTTGCCGAACACAAAGCCGCCGGCCATGATTTCGGTCGTCGATTGCGTGCCATTGCCATAGGCACCAAAGGTCACGACGGGAATGCCCATCTGCGCTGCCTTCTTGATCAGCGGCGCACCGATCGCCTGAGAGATCGGCCCGATGATCAGCACGTCGATTTTCTTGGCCAGCAAGTCTTCCACATCGGCGACCTGCTTTGCCGGCTTCCAGTCCGCCTCGGTGAAGATAAACTCGCCGATGTTCTTGTTCTTGGCCGCTTCATTGCGCATTTCCTGGATCATCTGCACGATCCAGGTATTGCCCATGCCGGCGAACGATACGCCCACGCGCCATGGCGGATTCTTTTTGTATTTGTTGGGTGCGCTCTGCTCGGTGGAGGTCGGCGTCAGCAAGCCGTTCGGCAGCAGCTCGACGTCGGCCGCCTGCGCGGCAAGGCCCTGCACCAGCAATGCGCATCCGCACAGGATGCCGGCAACGGAGTGTCGTATCGATCTCATGTCTGTTTTTCCTTGAATGGGTTTGTCTGGATTTTTTCCGAAGGAAAGCAAAGCGCTCCCCTGCGCCTGCAGCGGCAGGCGCACCGGTGTTTCTTGTTGCGAGAAGCAGGTGTTACCGGTCCACGACCCTGGCGAGCCAGGCGAGCAGGTTCGTGATGACTTCGGCGCGATTGGTTTCGTTCAGCACTTCATGGCGGGCACCGCCATACACATGCGTCGAGACGTCCCGCAGGCCGGCCCGCCGCAGGCGCGCGACGAGCGGATCAAACCACGCAAGGTGGTCATTCACCGGATCGGAATCGCCGGTGAACAGGTACATCGGAAGATCCTTGGGGAGCTTCGCGAGTTCGGCGGCAAGCGCGCAGCGCGCACCGGTGTCGAAGATCGAATTCATCGATGCCTCCGTCAACGGAAAGCCGCAGAGCGGATCGGCCACGTAAGCCGCCGGGACGGCGGGGTCGCGGCTGAGCCAGTCGACCGGCGTGCGCGGATGGTCGACGGAGGCGTTCGCGCTTTCGAGCGTCCAGCCGGAGACGCGCAGGTCCAGCATTTCCATGGCGGTTGTGCCGGACAAGGCGATTGCGTCGAGCAACTCGGCATGGTCGAGCAGGTAGATCTGCGCCGCCATCGATCCCATGCTGTGCGCCAGCATGATGACCGGAGTGCCGGCATGGGACTGATGCAAGTGGCGCGTCACTACCGTCATGTCTTCCACCAGGCCCTGGAACCCGCGTGGACCGAAATCGCCGAGCGTTCCAGTTTCCCGTGCGATGTCTCCATGGCCACGGTGTTCGCTGGCATAGACGACATAGCCGGCATCGACCAATGCCTGGGCAACATGGCGGTAGCGCCTGGAATGCTCTGCCATGCCGTGCACGATTTGAATTGCTGCTTTCGGCTTTGCCGTGCCGCTCCAGCAAAAAGCTTCAATCTGCTGGCCGTCCGCTGCGGCAAGGATAAAACGCGTTTCCTGCATGCTCATGTTGTCTCCTTGTATGGTTTTTATGGCAATCGCCGTTTGCATGCCTCAAGCTGGCATGTAGCGGGAGAGTTGCACGATAACGATATGGGCTTCCGGCGCCGATTTCTTGGCCGCACGTGCCAATTGCTTGTCGCAACGGGACAACGTGCGACGAAACGTCAGAAGAAGTGGCGCACGCCCAGCTCATACCCCACGGGGCTCGACGCCGCCTTCGCGTCATGCGCCAGGTTGGTGTAGACGCTGGTGCGCTTGGAGAGGTTGTAGTACGCGCCAGCCGAGAACTTGGATGTCGTCGTTGCGTCTGAGGTCCTGACCCGGCCATAGGCGAGCAGGATGTTGAACGCATCTGCCGGAATCACTCCCGAGACGTAGACGCTCCTGACACTGGCATCGGCCGCATTCGTGCCCGTACCGACCAGGCCATGCACGGTAGCGCGACCGAACACTATGCTTGCATCCACCGTGGTCCACTTGGCATGCGCCTCGCCGGTCTTCTCGTGGCCGACGCCGACGGAGAAGTCGCCGCTGGCATAGCGCAGGCTGCCGTTGACCGGACGTGAGGTCGTGGTGCCGTACAGCGAGTTCGCATCGGCATCCGCCACCTGCAAGCCCAGCGACAGGCCGTCGCGGCTGAACTCATAGGAGACGGCGTTGTTGTACCAGACATGGCCAATGGAGCCGCTGGTGATCGGGTAGGAGCTGGTCACGTTGTCCCAGTACCACGGGTCGGGCAGGATCTGGGAGCCCATCGTCGCTTCAGCGACGGCACGGCCCAGCATGAGCTTACCGAATCCGCCGCTCAAACCGACAACCGAACCGCCCGCCCAGAACGGACCGGTCGGCCCGCCGGTGCCACCGTTGTTCTGGCCGGTATCCGGGTTGAAGCGATGCAGCAAATCGAAGAAGGCGCTCATGCCATTGCCGAGGTCCTCCGTCCCCTTGAAGCCAATCCGGCTCACCGTGCCGTTGGACATGCGCAAGCCTGCTGCACCGATATCCTTCCCGACATTCAAGTCGACAATGCCATACATCTGTACCTGGCTCTGCGCGCACGCGACAGCGCCCATACCCGAGAGCGCCAATGCCAATACGGTTTTCTTGATCACGTCTTCCTCCATTATTGTGGTGGTCCCAACACGTCGATAAACGGCGAGCCAGCCGTGCGGGAAGCCGGCTCGCCTCACTGATCCGTTGCCGGATTTCTTGTATTACTTGTCGTGGTTCGCCGATGCGGGCTGCACCTGCGTGGTCGTCATCTGGTGCTTCGCGAACTGTTCGCGCAACCTGTTCTTCTGGACTTTTCCTGTGGCGCCGATCGGCAATCCATCGACGAACGCCACGTCGTCGGGCGTCCACCATTTCGCGATCCTGCCTCGGTAGAATTCGAGCAATTCCTCTTTCGCGAGCGCCATGCCCGGCTTCACGACCGCCACCAGCAGCGGTCGCTCGCCCCACCAGGGATGCGGCACGCCGATGCACGCCGCCTGCTGGATCGACGGATGGCTCAAGGCGATGTTTTCGATATCGATGGAGCCGATCCACTCGCCGCCCGACTTGATGACGTCCTTGCTGCGATCGGTAATGCGCAGGTAGCCATCCGTGCTGATCGTCGCCACGTCGCCGGTGGCAAACCAGCCGTCGCACAGCGCGGAGCCGCGCGGCTGCCGGAAGTAGCTGTCGATGACCCATGGCCCGCGCATCATCAGATGCCCTGCAGTCTTTCCGTCCCAGGCGATGTCTTTGCCGTCGTCATCGGCAATGCGCATGTCGATGCCGAACAGCGCATGCCCCTGGCTCAGCAGCACATCGCGCTGCCCCTCTTCCGACAACGCAAGGTGATGCGCCTGCAAGGTACTCGACGTGCCGATCGGCGACAGTTCCGTCATGCCAAAGGCATGCTGGACATCGACACCGAAGCGCGTCTTGAACGTCTCCATCATCGCGGGCGGGCAGGCGGAGCCACCGACGACGGCGCGGCGGAAGGTGGTGAAGCGCAGGGCGTTGGTCTCAACATGGTTCAGCAGGCCAAGCCAGACGGTCGGCACACCCGCGGAGAAGCTGACGCCTTCGGATTCGCACAATGCATAAAGGGATTGCCCGTCGAGCGCAGGGCCAGGCAATACCAGCTTGGCGCCGACGAGTGCCGCTGCATACGGCAACCCCCATGCGTTCACATGGAACATCGGCACGATGGGCATGATGCAATCGCGTGCCGACAGGTTGAGTACATCCGGCGCGACGGACGCATACGCATGCAGCAAGGTGGAGCGGTGCGAATAAAGCACACCCTTGGGATTGCCGGTGGTGCCCGACGTATAGCAAAGGCTGGACGCGGCACGCTCGTCGAACGAAGGCCATGCATAGTCCGGCGCATGCGCGGCCATAAGATCTTCATAACACAGCAACTTCGGGATGCCATGTTCTTGCGGCATGTCCGATGCCGCACCGAGCAGCACGAATGCCTTCACGCCGGGGCAGTCGGGCGCAATGTCTGCCACCAGCTTCAAGAATGATTTTTCAAAGAAGACCAGCTCGTCTTCCGCATCATTGACGATGTAGGCAAGCTGGTCGCGATGCAGGCGGGGGTTGATCGTGTGCATGACACTGCCCATGCCTGAAATGGCGTAATACAGCTCCAGGTGCCGATAGCCGTTCCATGCCAGCGTGGCAACCCGCTCGCCCATCCCGATACCGAGTGCACCGAGCGCGTTTGCCATGCGCCGCGCACGCTGGTGGCATTCGCGGTAAGTGTAGCGATGCGTCGTGCCATCCTCGCCGCGCGAGACGATTTCACGATCGCCGAAATACCGATCGGCATGCACGAGCAGCGAAGAAATCAGCAATGGCTGATTCATCATTTGCCCGAAAACGGGAACGCGTTCGTGGTCCGACATTCAACTCTCCATACATCCCGATTAGGTCTCGAATAAGCGCTACCGAACATGCAACAAGGCATATGCTTTGCGCATGGGCGGTGTTAATATTTCCTGGCAGGGAATGCATGCTTTCAGACAGCACGCATCTGCTGCGACCCGAGCTCTTTCAGTCGCAGTGCCTTCGATCAGAAAACGATGTGATGCAGTACGGATGGCACTTTAAGTGGGAGGAACACCGAGTGTCTTGGCCGCAAGCGCCAAGTTATTGTTCCTTCGAGACACGACGTTGAATCGCAACAGAGAGTGAAGGAGGAAAGACGGGGATGGGGCAACCGACAACGGCCGGAGCCTGGCTCAACAGTATCTCGGAAATGCTGGTGACGATCGGACTCGACGCCAAGGCAATTTTTGACAAGGCCGGCATTGATGCAGCGGCAGTGCAGGATCCGCACAACCGCTTCGAGAGCGATCAGCTCAGTCGTCTATGGAACGTCATTGCCGAAACGACTGGCAACCCCGCCATCGGCCTTGCCTCTTCCGATAGACCGCGGCCGTCAAGCCTCGACATGCTGACGTACACAATGATGACGGCGCCGAATCTGCTCGGCGCATTGCAGCGTTTCGTGCGTTATGTGCGGATCATCAGCGATGCCACGACCTTCACGCTGGAAGATGGTGAAGGCGGCCAGTGGATGCGCCTGAGCATCGCGGGTGGTGAACTGCCTGTTCCACGCCAGCGCTATGAATTCATCCTGATCACGATACTGAACATCTGCCGCTGGATTGCGAGTAAGACCGTGAATCCGCTGCTCGTCGAACTGGCGCACGACCAACCACTAGACACAGCGCCTTATGCCAGCGCCTTCGCCTGCCCTGTGCGGTACAACGCTGCGGAGCATGGCGTGTTGTTCGCCACGCAGGATCTCGACAAGCCCTTGCCCTTCTCGAATTCGCGCTTAGCGGAATTCCACGAACGCTTCACTGGCGAGTTCCTGCGAAAAATGGATAGCGGTAAGATCAGCACGAAGGTGCGCGAACTCATCATGCGTGCGATGCCGGACGGCGATCCGCAACGGTCGGCCATCGCAGCCGACCTATGCATCAGCGAACGCACCTTGCAGCGCCGCTTGAGCGACGAAGGCACAACCTTCCAAGACATTCTCGACGAAACACGCCGCGACATGGCGCGGCAATTTCTGGCCGACGACCAGATCACGCTGGGGCAGATCGCTTTCATGCTCGGCTTTGCCGATCAGAGCGCCTTCAATCGCGCCTGCCAGCGGTGGTTCGCGCTGTCGCCCCGGCAGTTCCGCAAGAAACTGGCGGGAGACCAGAATTGAACACTACCTTTGTGTCGCCACGCGCTGGTCCGACACCATGCGCATGCCCGACAGCGCAAACGTCAGCAACACGATCAGCACCAGCAACCCGCCGCTGAAGGCAAACAATTGCTGCAGGCTCACGTAGCGCATCAACCAGCCGGTAATCGAAGACGACATCGGCGCAACGCCCATGAAGATGAACATGAACAGTGCCATGGTGCGCCCCAGCATCGCCGGTGCGACGTGACGTTGCAACCAGGTGTAAACGTTCACTTGCAGGAAGCCGCCCAAAGAGCCGATGGCGAGCAGCAATGCCACTCCCTGCCAGGTCGCATGGATGAATCCGAGCGGAATGAAGAGCATGCCGATGATCCCGTCGAACAGCAGGATGGTCGTGCCAAAGCTGCCGATGCGAAAGCCGGGCTTCAAACCGGAGAATGCCATGCCGACGAGCGTGCCCGCGCCGTATGCGCCTGCCAGCAGGCCGAAGGCGGCGGCGTCGCGGCCGACATGGTTGCCGAGCACCGGCATCGCCACCTGCACCGGACCGCTGATGAAGAAGGCAACCGCGCCCCAGTAGCAGAAGCATACGCGCAGGCTGGTATCGCTCCAGCAGTAGCGCAGGCCGGCGGCCACCGATTGCCAAACGCTCAGCGGTGGCGACGGTTGCGACGCAGCCATCGCGGGCGTTGTACGGGTTCGCACCTTTGACAGCGTCCAGGCAGAAGCAGCGAAGCTGAAAGCGTCGAAGGCAAACGCCAGGCCGAGACCAGAAGCATCGCGCACCGCGCCCTCGCCATCGCCGAAGACGGCAATCAGCAGGCCTGCCAGCAAGGGTCCGGCAAACATCGTTATCTGACGCACGCCCATCATCGTGCCGTTTGCCGGACCGAGAAGTTCGCGCGGCATCACGTGCGGCATGATGGAGGTGCCCGACGGCAGGCTGAATGCCGTTGCCAGGCCGATGCCCAGGGCAAGCGCATAGACCAGCCAGAGTTGCAGCTGTCCGAAGAGCACCAGCGCTGCCAGTGCGCCGAGCAGCGCGGTGTTCACATGCTTGGTCAGCATCAGCACGCGCTTGGGTGAATAGCGGTCGACGATCGCGCCGCCGATCAGGATGAAAAGAGCACGCGGCACGCTCATCACCGCCAGCACGGTGCCCAGCACGAGTGTGTCGCCCGTCATCTTGAGCACCAGCCACGGCAGGGCAATCAACGTGAACTGGTCGCCCAGCTGCGAGATCAGCGAACCGGCGAACAGCCAGCGGAAATTGCGGTCGGCAAAGAGCGCGCTGCGCGCCTTCGGTGGGGTGTTGTTCATTGTTTTTCCTTCGCTTGTTGTGCACGCAGATGAGCGATGCCCTTGCGTACCATGTCGTACATCGCTTCCGTCATGCCGCTGCCGATCATCATGTCCGGCTCTTTTTCGTTCACGGCGAGCACGCGCTCCCGCATGGCAGGATCGGTCCCCCACACCGCACGAAAGAGCCCGACCCAGCGCGCCGCAAGGTCGAGCACTTCCTGTGACTCCGGCGTCAGCCCGCGCTCGTACAAGTCGTTTGCTTCAGCAAACAATTCCGGCCATGTCAGGTAATGCTCAAGATAGGCCGGCCGAATGCGATCCACGATGTCCTTGCCGAGATGGCGTTCATACATGCGCAGTCGGAACTCGGCAGTCGCACGCACCATGTAGTCGAGCAGGTTTGCATCCACGCCCGTCAGCAGGACGGCATTGGCTTCGTTGCGGTGGAGCGTGCCGAGCTTGCGGATCAATCTCGCGTCGCCCGCCATGTGTTCCAGCGACAAGGCCAGCCAGGGCTTCGCCATGCGCACCGCTTCGTCGCTTTCCGGCGGCAGCCCGCTCTCCATGAGCGACCGGATATCGCTGACCAGACGCTCCGATGCGGCGTCCTTGCTCCTGCCATGCCAGCGCAGGCGGTTCAATTCTTCGGGAGTGAAGTACTTGTCGTACAACGACATCATGGCCAGCGTGTCCAGCCAGTCGTTCAAGTCCACGCTCTTGCTCTGGATGCGCGTGCGCAGCACCGTCAAGCGGTCGCGCAGGTTCGCCGCGCGCTGCACTTCCTGGTCCAGCGCAACGATCTGCCGGTCGATGACTGTCTGCAGGTCGGTGGCGTCGCCTTCGAGCAGCGTCGCGATGCCTGCCAGCGGAATGTCGAGGCGGCGCAGGGCCTGGATGCGGTGCAAGCGCTCGATGTCGCTACGGTCGTAAAGCCGGTAACCGGATGGCGAGCGTCCGGACGGACGCAGCAATCCGATGTCGTCGTAGTGATGAAGGGTACGCACCGTGAGCCCGGTGCGCTTGGCCAGTTCGCCGATCTTGAGCAGCATTGCTTTCTCCCAGTTGGGAAAAGCATAAAGCATGACGTTACGTCAGGGTCAAGCGGCGGCTTCGTGAATGGTTATCCGTAATACTGTTCGATTGCCCGCATGGAAAACCCGTAGCAATGGTGAATTTGTTCGTCACTGTAGCGATGCTCGCTGCCGACCGGACAGCTCACGCGTGCCACGCAGGTCGCCTTGCACAAGGAGGTTGCCTGCTTGCGATAGGCGACGCACTTGCCGAGGTCGAACTTGCCTCCCTCCAGGGCCGCAGCCGGGCAACTGTTAATGCATCTTTTGTGTTGGCATGTATTGCAGGGGGAAGCGCTGTGCGAG
>DASVLM010000700.1:0-5581 GCA_036384875.1 Noviherbaspirillum sp. | reverse complement strand
TGCACGAAGATGTCACGACGGTAATGGGCAAGGGTCTGCGCGCGCATTGCGCGGAGCCTTTCCTTGATGGCGACAAGGTCGTGTGGAAGTCGGTTCCAGAGGTGAGTGCTGATGCGAATGTCTTGCGAACGGTCAAGGACCCGTTCTCCGCGGAAGGCGGTTTGCGTGTCATGTCGGGCAATCTCGGACGCTCTGTCATCAAGGTTTCCGCTGTCAAGCCGCAGCACCGCATTGTCGAGGCACCGGCCATCGTGTTCGACTCGCAGGAAGCATTGATGGATGCTTACAAGGCAGGAAAGCTCGATCGTGACTTCGTCGCCGTTGTCCGCTTCCAGGGCCCGCAGGCGAACGGCATGCCGGAGCTGCATGCAATGACGCCCGCGCTGGCCAACCTGCAGGATGCCGGTCGCCGCGTGGCGCTGGTAACTGACGGCCGCATGTCGGGTGCATCCGGCAAGGTCCCGGCAGCAATCCACGTGTCACCCGAAGCGCTAGTTGGTGGGCCGCTGGGGCGTGTGCGCGACGGCGACATCATTCGTCTCGATGCCGAAGCCGGCGAGCTGCAGGCCCTGGTACCCGAGGCTGAGTGGGCCGCGCGAAGCAATGCGACGGCTGATCTCTCTGCAAGCCATGTCGGCATGGGCCGCGAGTTGTTCGCGATGTTCCGCAAGAGCGTGAGCATTGCGGAAGAGGGCGCAGCAACATTCGATTTGCCGCCACCACTGCATTTGCCGCAGGAACAGGACAATCCTTTGGCTGTGCCGGAAGCGCAATCGTTCTCCGATGAAGACCATTTGATCCGCCGCTGATCGGCGCCAACAGAACCCAGGAATTCGAACATGACCCTGCTTGAAATCATGCGTACCTCGGCGGTGATCCCGGTGATTGCCATCGACAAGATTGAATATGCGGTGCCGCTCGCAAAGGCACTGGTTGCCGGCGGCATTCGCGTGCTGGAGGTCACCTTGCGTACCGAGCACGGTTTGCCGGCCATCCGTGCGATGGCTGAGCAGGTCGAAGGCGCCATCGTTGGCGTTGGCACACTGACGCAGCCGGAAGAATTTGCCGCGGCGCGTGATGCAGGTGCTGTCTTCGGCGTGTCGCCCGGACTGACGCCGGCACTTATTCAGGCTGCTAAGCAAAGCGGCCTGCCGCTGCTGCCCGGTGTAATGACGCCGTCCGAAGTCATGGCGGCACGCGAGCAGGGATTCCGACAACTCAAGCTGTTTCCCGCAGTGCCCGCCGGCGGTGTTGGAATGCTGAATGCAATTGCTGGTCCGCTCGGCGATATCACCTTCTGCCCAACCGGCGGAATTTCACAGGAAACGGCTTCGCAATTCCTCGCATGCAAGAATGTTGCATGTGTGGGTGGTTCCTGGTTGACGCCGAAAGATGCAATGGAAACAGGAGATTGGGACAGGATTACGGCACTGGCGAAAGCGGCGAGCGCACTTCGCAAGCCGTAAATGCTTGTGTGCAGCCTGCCAGGTTGCGTGAAATAAAAGCCGGATTTCAATCCGGCTTTTTCTTTGGATCTCCGTACACGATGACGCAGTTGCGTCCCGCGCGCTTTGCCTGGTAAAGCGCGCGATCGGCCGAGTGAATAAGGTTGGCAGTCTTGGCTGCATGTTCCGGGACGAGTGTGGCTACACCGACGCTGGCCGTCACATGTGCGGCTACACGCGAATACGCATGCTCCAGCGCCAATGCGGCAACTTCATTGCGCATCGATTCGGCTACCTGCAACGCGCCTTCCACATTCGTTTCGGGCAAAATGACTGCGAATTCCTCGCCTCCGTAACGTGACACCAGGTCACGTGAACGATGCAGCACGCTGGAGAGGGCGGTGGCGATGCGGATCAGGCATTCGTCGCCGAGCTGATGGCCATAGTTGTCGTTATAGTCCTTGAAGCAGTCGACGTCGATCATGATCAACGAGATCGGTGCCGCATTACGCTTGGCCCGGCGGAATTCGTCTTCCAGGTGGAGGTCGAAACGGCGGCGGTTCGCGATGCCAGTCAATCCATCGACGAAGGTTTGCGATTCAAGCTCGACTGCCATCTCGCGCAGCTTGTGTTCGCGCGCGACGGCCGCACTCACATCGCTGATCTGCACCATGCAATGGCGCGGCAAGCCGCCTACTTCCAGCGGCATGACATGTACCGCCTGTTGCATCCGAATACGCTTTGCAGCGTCAATCGAATTCGCATACAAGGGGAACGGGGACTTGTGCAAGGTTTGCGACAGGAGGGAGGCCAGGTTGTTCCGCAATGCACTTTCCACGGCGATATGCGTGCGGCTGTCCAGCATGTCGGGAAATACTTCCTGAAAGGTCTTGCCCAGCACGGTATCTGCCTTGAGGTGCGAGTGCTGTTCGATCCAGCTGTTCCACAGCACGATGCGCTCGTCCTGGTCGAAGACGATGATTCCGGTTCGGACCGCCTTCAGGACGCTCGACAGCAGATGCAGATGCATCTGCGGGCTGGAATTCGTGGGCATGGCCTCAACCCGTCAGCCTGGCGAGATAAGCATCAACGTACCCTCGCAGATCCTGCATGGCCGGCATATCGAGCAGGAACGCGACATAGCCGTGGATCTGGTGCCGTTCGATCTTGAAATCGATTTTCAGCGTCAGCACGATGCCTTCCCATTCCTTCCCGGAGTGGCCGAGGATATCGTCGCCGGTACCGACATGGTAGGAGGGCAGGGATCCGCTCAACTCACGCCCGGATGCGTTGGCAAGCGTCGCCATGCAGGAGTTGAGGATGATGTTGCCGATCTCGCTCATCGCCTCCTGTTCCATCTCGGACAGTTCCTCCATGGAGAGGCTCTGGCCCACCATGAGGCGTACGATCTCGAGGCTTTTCTCCTCAGGGAACATGAGGAAGGCTTCGGTGTTAAAGGCGCCTTCGAACTGCTGCGCAATGGCACAGATGCGCCGTCCTTCGGAAGTGCCCAGCGTTTTCGCCACTTCAGCGCGGCTCTGGAAGGCAATCATCGGAACCGACATCGTGACTTCTTCTTTCACGATGCGGCTCATTGCTGCCGCTGCCTGGCCAACTCCAAGGTTGAAGATCTCAACCAGGGCGTCGTGCTGAAGTTCGGTGAGCTGGAACATTGCCGTCAGCTTTGGTAAGTGGCGATGATCTGGTCGATGCGTGCTTCGGTAATCGGTTTTTCGGCGAAATGCACCCCCATCATGTTGGCGCGTTCGCGTGTCGCATCCTGCACGTTTGCCGTCAGCAACGTGATATGCGCAGTCGGGCACTTGGCCTTGATCTTTTCAACAGCGGCGATGCCGCCCATGCCCGGCATATTGACGTCGAGCAGAACGAGGTCGGGCTTGAAGCCGTCCAGCTTGTCCACGGCTTCTTCGCCGCTGGCTGCTTCCGCGATGGTCCAGTCGGGATGCTTGTGCAGGATGTACTGCTTGGACAGCATGCGCGACACCCGGCTGTCGTCGACTACTAATACGGTTGTCATTTTTGCATTGCTCTTGGTTCTGTGGCGAAATAATGCTTTAGGGTAAGTCTACCACCCGCAGGTATTGTGACGGTGGTTTTTCGATATGGAAAACGCGGAATTGCCACGACTGTCGCTTAAAATACCGGCTTCCATTTTCACTGCATCGCACCATGACCCAAGACGAACTCAAGCAAGCGGTGGCGCGCGCCGCCATCGAATATGTGCCCGCCGGCGAAATCATCGGCGTAGGTACCGGTTCCACTGCCAATTTCTTCATCGACGAACTCGGCAAGATCAAGGACCGCGTCAAGGGCGCAGTGGCATCGTCGGAAGCGACCGCCGCACGCCTGAAGTCGCACGGTATTCCGGTGTTCGACCTGAATGAAGTCGAGCGCATGTCGGTCTATATCGACGGCGCTGACGAGATTACGTCGCAAGGCGCGATGATCAAGGGCGGCGGTGCGGCGCTGACTCGCGAGAAGATCGTCGCGTCCGTGGCCGACAAGTTCGTCTGCATCGCGGACGGTTCCAAGCTGGTGGATCTGCTCGGCAAGTTCCCGCTGCCGGTGGAAGTGATTCCGATGGCACAGGCTGCAGTCGCGCGCACCTTGGCCGCCACGTACAACTGCGAGGCGTGCCTGCGCATGAAGGATGGCAAGCCCCTGCTCACCGATAACGCCTGCATGATCCTCGATCTGGTCGGTTTGCAGATTGCAAATCCGGCAGAGATGGAGGCGCAGGTCAACAACATCCCTGGCGTCGTGACTGTCGGCTTGTTTGCGATTCAGGGTGCCGATGTCGCCTTGCTCGGCACGGCGGAAGGCGTGAAGAAGCTGACGTTCTGATCGCTGCAGAAACAAAAAAAGCCTGCCCGTGTAAAACCGGCAGGCTTTTTTATTTTTGGGAATGATTATTCCGTCGGCGGTACGTAACCGGATGCCTGATCCGCGCCTTCGCCGAAGAAATGGCGTTCCATCTGCGTCGCGAGGTACTTGCGGGCGCGTGCGTCGGCAAGGTTCAGGCGATTTTCGTTCACCAGCATTGTCTGGTGCTTCAGCCAGCCGGCCCATGCTTCCTTGGATATGTTCTCGTAAATGCGCTTGCCGAGTTCGCCGGGATAGGGCGGAAAATCGAGACCTTCGGCTTCCTTGTTCAGCTTGATGCAGTGGACCATGCGGGCCATGTCGTTACTCCTTGTGCGTTCGTAAATTAAATCAGATCTGCTTGATCAGTACTTGCGACTTGCGTTGCCAGTTGTACATGTGCTGGCGGTCTTTCGGCAGGTTGTCCACGGTGGCGAGCACGAAGCCGCGCTTGAGGAACCAGTGCGACGTACGTGTCGTCAGCACGAACAGCTTTTCGAATCCGGCGGCGCGCGCCCGATTCTCCATGTGCTTCAGGATGCGCTCGCCGTCGCCTTGGCTTTGCACTTCCGGTGCCACTGTCAGGCATGCCATTTCGGCCATCTTTTCGGCCGGGAACGGATAGAGCGCTGCACAGCCGAAGATTACGCCATCGTGCTCCATCACCGAGAAATAGTCGATTTCCCGCTCTATCAGTTCGCGGCCGCGCTTGACCAGCGTGCCGTCCGCCTCCAGCGGTTCGATGAGTTTCAGAATGCCGCCGACATCTTCGATCGTTGCTTCGCGCAGCGCTTCCAGATTCTCGGTGCTGATCATCGTGCCCACGCCGTCGTGGGTAAAGATTTCCAGCAGGGCGGAACCGTCGACTTCGAAAGGCACGATATGCACCCGCGGCACGCCGCCGCGCGAGGCCTTCACGCAATGCTGCAGGTAGAACGCGGTGTCCGCCGGAAGGCAACCGCTCCTGAGCAGGGCATCGCCTTTTGCCGCAGTCAGTTCGCGTACTTCGTGGCCTTGTGCGTCGGCCATCAGCGGCGTTTCGGTGATGAAGATCAGCTTGTCGGCACGCAAGGCAGTCGCCGCCGCTACCGCCACATCTTCCATCGCCAGGTTGAAGGCTTCGCCGGTCGGGGAAAAACCCAGCGGCGACAGCAGGACCAAGCCGCCAGCAGCGAGGATGGGATGAATAGTCTCGTAGGCAATTTTGCGGGCGATCCCGGTGAATTCCAGATCCACGCCGTCGATCACGCCGA
>DASVLM010000699.1:0-2019 GCA_036384875.1 Noviherbaspirillum sp. | reverse complement strand
TCGGCCATCGCAGATAGCTTGAAATCCGGCAGCGTCGCGCCGATTACGCCCTGGGCATCGGTTCGGACATAGGCAAGGTAGAACATCGCTATTTCCCTCCGTGCCGGCGAAGTTGGCCCAATTTCCCGTCTTTGGTGTATCTTTGCCGTGTCATGGTTGCTCGCTCAGTGGGTTTTCGTGACAGGCAGTGCGGACGCCGCAAACGTCCTCGCTGCCACCTTCGCAAACTTCCCGCCATCGATTTCCCGGAACGACAATACCGCCAGCGGATCGCCCAGCGCATCCAGTAGATTGTCGAAGTCCCATAGTTCAATCGGCGAAACCACCATATCGGCCGCATCCTCGTCGCACCACGCCAAGAACAGCCTGTCGCCCACCTCCAAGACATACCGCACGGTTCCCGCGCCGCGCTCCGACAGTGAGTCATCAAATACGTGATGAACTGACGTTGCCTCCGTCATGGCAGCCAGCGCCAGGGTAAGCTCGTTGTTGCTCCGATCATTCATGTTCCGTTCTCCATTGCTGTTGAAATGTGTAGTCGGCAGCTTCATGCGTCGGCTCCTTCCTCGCTCGGCATGAGCGGACGGCCGCTATCGTCCTTGAACGTCGCTTCACACTTTGGCGTCGCATTCCAGTTGGTGCAGTACCAGAACGTGCCCTTTCGCCCTTCCTTGCGCCTGAGCGTTCCTGTGCCGCATTGCGGGCAAGGTTCCGCCATCCGCTCGCTGGCTTCCAGATATGCCGTGACATTGGCCTTGGTCGAGGTCGTGAACAGCGCCGGCAAGCGATCTAGGAACATCGTGTTCCGCTCCGTCATCAGCTCGGCCGCCTTCTGTTTGTCGGCCGGCGTCGGCAGCGTGAAGGCCAGCCATTCGCGCAAGCCGTCCAGCATGGCAACGACGATCTGTTGCTCGGCGCGGTCCTTCTCGACCTGGCGCGCAAGCCGATTGATCGTCGCCGCGATCCGCGCCTCCACGTCCGCCAGGTAATCCCGTTCCTCTTCCTGCCGCAGATAGGCGTCGATTGCACACCGAATGAGATTCCCGACCGCGAGCTTTCCGCCGGCCCTTGCTTCGAGCTGCTGCCGCTGCTCATCGTCCAGTCGCACGGAATAGGTCCGTTTTGCTGCCATAAGTCCCCCCGAAACTCGTATTGCAAATGCGCCACGCAATCGCAATACATTTTTGATTAACGCAGTACGCGGCGAAGCCGCATGCTGCAACGTAAAACCCACAAAAACAGCAGCGCAGCGCAATACCCCCTTTATGTTCCACTATGAAAAATCATGTGGGGTTGCGCAGTACGATCCTCCCGGCCCAGCACACGCCATTCGATTCGACCCCGTGTTTGCGCTGGATTTCATAGCTCGGCCCTCCTGCCGCAACAATACGGATGCAACCCGGACGCAAATGCGCAACAGATCGCCAACAGAATGCAAACAAAGCGCAACAGGCCGCATCAAAATATCAACAAACCGAAACGGAAAATGAACAACGCGGATGCATCACCGTGCCCTTTTTAAAACGGCAGCGTGTACACGCTCTGAGTTAGCATTTGTCCCACGCCGTGGCGGCCAATAGATGCTTCCTTCTTGCTGTCCATTTGCTTCCCCTTGTTGCCTTTCTGATGCCCTGGTGCTTCCTTATTGCTTCCTCGTGTAATCGATTTGCTTCCCTTTTGCTTTCGGCCCCGCGATGCGCGGGGCAAAGACCACGCCAAAAGAGCTAGAAAATCGGCGTGCTCACGCGCTTTCCCAGGCGATTGATCGCATCGAGAATGCGCTTGTTGCCCCTGCGTCGCACCGGCGTCGGTATCGGCTGGCCGGACGCTCGATACGCGGCCTTGACCTCTGCCCACCGCGCCGACAGCTTGGACACTGCGTCGTCATAGCCCGAGCCGTGTGCGCGAACGGTTGGCAGGTCACCGAACCAGGCCGTCCAGATCGTGCGGCCGCTGCGAAACGCCGGGAGGATTTCGACGGCGAACCCGTTGATCTTTCGTGTTTGTTTCATGGTGTTC
>DASVLM010000698.1:0-7492 GCA_036384875.1 Noviherbaspirillum sp. | reverse complement strand
CTCCGCAAGCGATGCCTTCTACCAGGCCTTCCGTGTGCGCTACCCGCGGCCGGAAGACGACTATGTTCACCTGCGCATGCACGTGATGATCGACATGCTCGCCGCCGCCATCGAAAAGGCGAAGACGACGGAAGGCACTGCAGTGGCGCGTGCGCTGGAAGGCGCGCACTTTGCCAATGCTTTCCATGAAGCGACCATGCGCGCGGCCGACCACCAGTTGCAGCAACCTTTGTATGTCTCCGTGATGCAGCGCATAGCGGATGGTGCAATCCGCTTCGATAATGAAGGCAGCGGCTACGGTTTCAAGACCGAGCGTTACTTGCCGATGAGCGAAACGAGCTTGCCCACGAGTTGCAAAATGAAGCGGCCATAGCGCTTGGTCATTAGCGCTTGGTCATGCCGTTCATCAACCGTTGCGCATTTGCATTCAAGCGCATTCACGGACGGGGTTGCCATGAAACTGATGACATGGAACATCCAGTGGGGAAGGGGTGTCGACGGCCGGGTCGACCTTGATCGCATCCTTGCCGATGCACGCGATTTTTCCGATTTCGACGTCTTGTGTCTGCAGGAAGTCTCTTCATGTTACGAGGACTTGCCCGGCAGCGACGGCGCCGACCAGTTTGATGAAATCGCGCGCAGGTTGCCCGGTTATGAGGCGGTGATCGGCATTGCTACCGACATGCCGCACCCGGCGGGCGGTCGCCGCCGCTTCGGCAACATGATCCTGTCGCGCTTGCCGGTATTGCAGGTGTTTCGCCACCTGTTGCCGTGGCCGGCGGACCCGGGCTGCAAGAGCATGCAGCGCATCGCTCTCGAAGCCGCCATCGATGCACCGTTCGGCGCTTTTCGCGTCATGACCACGCATCTCGAATATTTTTCCCCCTTGCAGCGCCGCATGCAGGTAGAACGTTTGCGCGAGCTGCACCGCGAAGCATGCGCGCATGCACGGATACCGCAACTGGCGGAACCATCGGACGGACCGTTCTTCGGCCCGCAGCGGCCTGTGCCGGCCATTCTCACCGGCGATTTCAATTTCCCGCCGGATTCCACCGACAAGGCGCTGCTGACCGATGACATCGACGACTGGACACCCGCCTTCCGCGATGCTTGGCAATTGCGCCATCCCGGTGTGCCGCATGTGCCTACCGTCGGCCTCTATGATCGCGAACAATGGCCGCAGGGATCATCCACCTTCGATTTCATCCTGGTGAGCGCTGACCTTGCGCCGCGCGTGAAAGACATCAGGGTCGACAGCACGAGCCGAGCCTCGGATCACCAGCCCGTCGTCATCGAGCTGGACTGAGTCAATACTTCATTTCTTCCAGTATCCGCAGGCGGTCGTCGAAATTCCACACGCGGCGGATTTCGATGGTGTCATAGCGTCGCGCAAGGTCGGGCGGGAAGGACGCGTAACGTTCGTTCAGATGGATGATGCGGCGTATCGCGTCATCGAGTTCCTTGCGTCCGGTATTGCGATGGAAGTGGATGTCCTGCACGCTGCCATCGCTGCGGATGATGACGGTGACGACCGCATCCACCAGTGACTTGTCCACCGACGATTGGGTGTAGTTGAGGCGGCCCATGCGTTCGATCTTGAGCTTCCATCCTTCGACATACATCGCCAGCCCAACGTCCTGCGGTGCGCGGCCAAGTATCGAAGCACGGCGCGGTGCTTCTTCCACTTCAGCCATTGGTCGCGAGGACTGCGTGTCGAGACGCGGCGTATCGATTCCGCGCAACTGGTTGAGCGCATGCGCCGCGAGATCGCCTCCAGTCGTCCCGCGTGGCAAGGTGCCTTGCGCCGGGCGTTCGCCGTTCAAGCCGCGTGCGGTGTTCGCCTGCTGGCTTGCTGCCTGTGCAGCGGCAGCCAATCTTTCCTGTTCGCGCCTTGCTGCCGCCGCGTCGGCTTCCGCCTTGCGTCGCGCGGCGAGTTCTTCGGCGCGCTGCCGTTCCGCGAGTTCCTCGGCCTGCTTTCTCCTCGCAAGCTCTTCCGCTTGGGCGCGGGCGGCGGCTTCTTCGGCCTGCCTGCGTGCCAGTTCCTGCGCCTGGCGCTGCTCTTCCTGTTTTTTCAGCTCCGCCTGCCGGCGTGCCTCTTCCTCAGCCAGCCGCAATTCTTCCTGCTTCCGCAACTCGTCTTGACTGTGTGCTTCGTCGGCGCGGCGGATCGCTTCTTCCTGTTCGCGCTGCAAGGCTTGCTGCCGTGCGAGCTCAGCCTGACGCCGTGCGGTTGCCTCGGCTTGCCTGCGCGCGTTCTCCTCCGTCTGTCGTTGTGCTTCCAGTTCACGCGCTTCGCGTTGAGCACGCGCGGCTTCTTCCAAGCGCTGCGCTTCCTCGGTCCGTCGCTCTTCGGCTTCACGCGCGATGCGCGAAGCTTCGTCGGAACGCTTCTGCTCCGCATCCTGCTGTTCGCGGGCGATTGCCGCCTGCCTTGCCTCTTCATCGCGATTTTGCTGCTCGAGTTCGACGGCAGAGCGGGCAGCAAGGTGGGCGGCTTCCTCGGCACGCTGTGTTGCGTCCGCATCCCGGGCTTGTTGTGCGGCGGTTTCCTGCGCAGCACGTTGTTCTTCCTCGCGGCGCGCGGCTTCGTCCGCAGCACGGTCGGCGGCAGTGTCTGCAACAACTTCGGCCGGCGGCGCGGGAGTCGCCTCGGGTTGCTCGGCCGGCTTCTCGACCGGCGCGGGATTGTTTTCCGGTTCAGCCTGTGAAGGTTCCGGTACCTTGAATGTGCTGTCCTCCGTATCCGCGCGCGCGATGACGGGCGGGGTTGGTTTGGGGCGGGCGGGCTTGGTGCTGATACGTTTTGGCGGCGCAGCCTTGGCCACCTTGGCAGTCTTGCGGGGAGCGATACGGCTTTCCGGTGTCGGCGCAGGTGTGCGCTGCGGATAAAGCCGGAAGCCGGCCGGCCGGGACGGTTTGTCCGGCATCGCTTCGGATAGCGGAGGCAGCGGCGGCTGCGCTTGCGGCACGGATTCTGCAGTTGCGGTCGGCGTCACGAGGATGACGCTCAGATCCGTCTGCTTCGCATGCCGCTGGTTCCATGGCATCTCCAGTCCGGGCAAGCCCAGCCCCGGCACACCGAATTGCAGCGACAGCACGAGGGCATGCAAAAGGAAGGAAACCGCCAGTCCGATCGCAAGCCGGCGCTGCCTGCGCGCGGTGCTTTCCCAGTGTGGCAAGGCGGTTGCAAGATCCATGCGGTGGTTCGTTCCAGGTCAATGCAGCAGGGACGTCGGGTACGCACGATCTTATATGAAGCGCTCCCGGGTCGAACAGGAGAATATCAACTTGCAGCCGGGGGCTTGGTTATCGGCGCGCCTGTTGGCATACTAGCGGTGACCTGTTACCGCCGATACGAAAATGAGCCTTGTCCATCGTTCCCTCGCCGCCCTTGCGCTTGCTGTTGTTGTCGCATCTCCCGCCGTCGCGCGGGATGGCCTCGACGATTTCCTGAACAGTGTCAATGTGCGCGCCGAGGCGAACATGCAGGGCTTCTACGCGACGATCAGCGCGCAGTTCGGCGTGCCGGATGCACAGGTGAGGGCAGTACTGTCCTCAGTCGGCGAACCGGCGTCCGCTTTCATGATCTTCGAACTGGGACAGATGTCGAACCAGCCGGTGGATCGCGTGATGCAGGTTTACCGTCACGGACGCAATACCGGCAAGGGCTGGGGCATGCTGGCGAAGGAACTGGGCATCAAGCCGGGTTCGCGTGAATTCCATGCATTGAAGAACGGCGATCTCAGCTATGGCGGCGGGTACGCGGCGTCGCCGGGCCAAGGTCGTGGCCATGAACAGGGTCAGGGCCGCGGCCACAACCCGCATTTCTCGGAGAATTAGGCTCTTCAGTATCCGGACTGGATATTGGAGAGATAGTTGTAGGCGAATGCCGCCGGCAGGTGGTACGACGCCAGTTCAGCGCGCTCGCACACGACGAGCATGTCATTTGCCCATTGCGGGTAATACGGACTTCGCCCCGCGCTCACTTCTTCTTCATAGACTTTGAGCGCCGCATTGGCCATCTCGCGCAAGCGTTCGATCTCGACCATGATGCCTCCGGGAATTGCCGATGCTACGATCTTAGGCGGGCGGCATGTGGCGAGTTTGATATGCCTCATTCGCAGCGCGGACTGGCGGCTGCTTGTGGCGGATATCAGACAGGCGGGCTTGTCGCCGGCACATGTTCTTGCGCCAGCAGCGCCTGTCTTGCCAGCAATTCCTCGAAATCAACCCTGGAGAGCGGTTCGCTCACGCTGGTGCCCTGTATTTCGTCGCAGGAAGTATTGCGCAGGAAGCGCATGTGGGCATCGTTTTCCACGCCTTCGGCGATCACCACCAGGTTGAGGGTGTGCGCCAGGTTGATGATGGCTTCCGCCAGCCGCCATGGATTGGTGTCGGTGGCATCCGGCCGCAGCAGGAAGGAGCGGTCGAGCTTCAGGCTGTCGAGCGGGAAGCGGCAGAGGTAGGCGAGGGAAGAGTAGCCGGTGCCGAAGTCGTCGACCGACAGTTTCAGGCCGATGGACTTCAATTCCTTCAGCAGGTTGGCCGCCACTTCCGGGTCTTCCATCAGGCCGGTTTCCGTCAGTTCCAGTTCGAGCTGGTGCGGCGGGAGTCCGGAGGCGCGCAGTGCCTGGGTAACGGCGCCGATCAATTCGCGCCGGCGCAACTGGTGGGCCGACAGGTTCACTGACACTTTCAGCGGACGCTTGAAGCGCGTGCTCCATTTCTGGGTCTGGATGGTGGCATGCTGCAGCACCCATTCGCCAATGGCGTCGATCAGGCCGCTTTCTTCGGCCAGCGGGATGAACTGCGTCGGCGGGATTTCGCCGATCTGCGGATGAGTCCAGCGCAGCAGGGCTTCCATGCCCGTCATCTCGAAGTTGCGCAGATTCATGCGCGGCTGGTAATAGATCTCGAATTCGTCGCGCTCGAGCGCATGGCGCAATGCTCCCTGCAGCACCATGCGCGACTTCGACGCTTCGCTCATGCGCGGCGAATAGAAGCTGAAGCGCGCGCCGCCGGAAGCCTTGGCGCGGTAGAGCGCGGTATCGGCGTTCTGCAACAGGGCCTCGCTGGAGCGCCCGTCCTGCGGATACAGGCTGATGCCCACCGACGCACCGGCCTTCACTTCATGGCCGCGCACAATGAAAGGTGTGTCCAGCGCGACAAGGAGCTGCTCGGCCATGCGGGCGGCAGCGGATTCGCCATCCTTGCACTCGGCCAGTACCACGAACTCGTCGCCGCCGAGGCGTGCAACCACGTCTTCCGTACGCACGCAGGCGCGGAGGCGACGCGCGATTTCCTTCAGCAACAGGTCGCCGGCAGCATGGCCGAGCGAGTCGTTGACTTCCTTGAAGTTGTCGAGGTCGATGAAGAGGATCGCCTGTATCGTTTGTTCGCGCTTTTCCTGCAGGCGCTGCTTGAGGCAGGTTTGCAGCAGGGTGCGGTTGGGCAGCTCGGTAAGCGGGTCGCTGGTTGCCAGCCGTTCGAGCGCCGTGGCAGTGCGTACTTCGCGCGTGACGTCGCGGCTGACGCCACGGTAGCCAACGAATTCGCCGTCTTCATAAAACGGTTCGCCGGATATGCGCAAAAAGCGCACCACACCGGGGAAGTCCGGTGATTCCGCCGGGTAGATGACGTCGTAGAACGCCTTGCGTGCTGCGATGCTTTCCATGCAGGAGACGAAGCCGGGCGCGGTGCGGTTGTGCACATGCGCGTCGAGGCTGGTGCCGAGCAGCCTGGCCGGGTCGATGCCAAGGCGGTTGAGCAAGCCGTCGGAGAGAAACGTGAAGCGCAGCTTGGTATCGGTTTCCCAGTACCAGTCGGACGACAGGGATGTGAGGCTGCGAAAACGCTCTTCGCGCCGCGCCAACTCACGTTGCGCTTCGAGCTGCGCGGTGATGTCGCGCGCAACGGAAACGATGCCCAGCTTGGCGCCGGTTTCCTTGTCGCGCACGGTGCGCGTGGACGCGCTCAGCCAGACCCAGTGTCCATCTTTGTGGCGAAAGCGGATGTTGACAAGGCGTTTGCGCGCACCATGCTGCGCCGGGTCGGTCGCAGTTTCTACCTTGAGGTCGTCGGGATGAATGTAATCGTACAGGTAGGTGCCGACCAGCTCTTCCGGGTCGTAGCCCAGCGTTTCCTTGTGCGAAGGCGAGGCATAAACATAGATATTGTTTGCATCGCTGTAGGAAATCATGTCGCGCGCGTTTTCGGTCAGCAGCCGGTGTTCGGTTTCGCTGCGGATCAGCGCGGAGCGGGCATCGTGGCTCTCGGTGACGTCGATGATGGTGCCGAGGTAGCCGAGCAGTTCGCCTTCAGGAGACAGGCGCGGAGCGGCGTTGCTGAGCATCCAGCGCACCGTGCCGTCCGAGCGCTGGATGCGGTATTCGAGGCTGTATTCCTTGCAGTCGGCTCGGGCCTGCCTGACGGCTTCCTGCACGCGCTGCCTGTCGCCGGGATGAATCACTTCCATCCACGCCGAGACGTTGATGCTCCCCAGTCCGACAAGTCCCTGAATCGCTTCCGGATTGAGGTAAGTGCAAATGCCTTCAGCATCCGCTTCCCACACGAGCATGGAAGAGCGGTCGGCAAGGCGGCGGACGATTTGCTGCGTCCCTTGGTGGCTGCCGGGTGATGTCTCCATGTCGTATAGCGTGCAAATTCCTGTCGCGGCGAGGTACCGGGGAAATGCCCCCGCCAAATTGGCCTGCTATGGTACACCATGGCTTTGTGCGTAAGCGACGCACGCCGGCGCAACGTGTCGTCGATTCTCTCTCCCTTCCGGGCTCCGGCCTATCGCCGGGTGTCTCTTCTCTGGACTGCCGGTTCTCGTCTTTCCAAAAAAAAGCAATTGATGCGGGCCTAAGCGTAGCGCTCGCTGCGGATCGGCCCATTTTGCTCTTATATACATTAAATGTCATGGACAAATAAGGTGGTTGGGATTGTTCGCCATGTTTCGCTGCAATACCATGGTTGATGGCAAAAGTTCAAGAAATGGCTACGTGTTACTGAAATATAGGCAATTAATTGCCATGGAATGTGTGCGGCAATCCGTCTTTTGCAGAGAGATTTCCCGGTAACAGTAAAATGGTGATATATTTTGTCCTAGACAAAATAAATAATGACCCTCAACAAGATGTTCGATTTCTTCCCAAGGAAACGTCATGCGAGAGCTCTCCACCGACAACTTAACTTCCGCATTTCCCTATAGCCAGGCCAATCGGCTGATGCTGATCGTCCTATGGGGCTTGTTCGTGATGGCACTGGTGCTGTCCGTCCTTCACGACACCATGAAATGGGCGTTGATATTCGGAATCCCATTTGCGGCTGTGCCGACGCTGCTTGTCTGGCGGCTGCCCGATGCATTCATTACCCGCGCGTTCGTCGCGGCGATGCTGATGGCGTTCACCGCCTTGCACATTCACCAGGGCATGGGCATTACGGAGCTGCACTTTGGCTTCTTCGTCCTGCTTGCTTTCCTTGTCGTTTA
>DASVLM010000697.1:0-4656 GCA_036384875.1 Noviherbaspirillum sp. | reverse complement strand
CTGGCGCTCCTTGGAGATGTTGTAGCGCTTGGCAACCGTTTCGGCGGTCTGCAGCATCGGCCAGTAGACTTCGGGTTTGTTCTTTGACAACCACGCTTCCGCGATCATGTGCTTGTTCGCTTCGTTCTGCACGCAGGAAATCGACTCCACACCGCCCGCCGCGTAGATATCGCCTTCGCCGGCAATGATGCGCTGGGCCGCCGTCGCAATCGTTTGCAGACCCGAGGAGCAAAAACGATTGATGGTCATGCCGGCGGTGGTGACCGGGCAGCCGGCACGCAGCGCAATCTGACGGGCAATGTTGCTGCCTGACGCGCCTTCCGGCGTGGCGCAACCCATGATGACGTCCTCGATCTCGCCGGCATCGATCTTCGCGCGTTCGATGGCTGCATTCAGCACGTGGCCGCCCAAGGTGGCACCGTGGGTCATGTTGAATGCGCCTTTCCAGGATTTGGCAAGGCCGGTGCGAGCGGTGGATACGATAACGGCGTCAGTCATTTGTGGCTCCTTGTAATTGGTAAGAAAGATTGCGGACCGTTGTTGTTCAGGGCTTTTCCGCAGTGCGGCGATTTGATTGAACACCAGAATAGCATATTTTTAGCACGATCGTTCGTAAATAATTTCATGCTTGAACCGAGGCTTCGGCAGGCTTGGCGAGCAGCCTTCCCTGTAAGGTTTTGTAAGTTTCAAGCAAGCGTCTCGTAAGGTTCGGGTCGCACACTCCAGCCGTGCAAGTAATGCGCAACCGTGTTTGCACATTCAACATTAATTATTATTTGAGGAGATAAGCATGGCGACAGTCCAAACGACGTCACGCGGAATCACGGCAGAGGAGCGCAAGGTCATTTTCGCTTCCTCACTGGGAACCGTGTTCGAGTGGTACGACTTTTATCTATACGGCTCGCTGGCAGCGATCATCGCCAAGCAGTTCTTCGCCGGCACTGACCCCACCACCGCATTCATCTTCGCACTGCTCGCATTTGCCGCGGGCTTCATCGTTCGCCCGTTCGGCGCTCTGGTATTCGGCCGCCTCGGCGACATGATTGGCCGTAAATACACCTTCCTGGTCACGATCCTGATTATGGGCCTGTCGACCTTCATCGTCGGCCTGCTGCCTGGCTATGCTTCCATCGGCATTGCCGCACCGGTCATCCTGATCTCGCTGCGTATCCTGCAGGGCCTCGCGCTCGGCGGCGAATACGGCGGCGCTGCAACGTATGTTGCGGAACACGCTCCGCACGACCGTCGCGGCGCATTCACGGCATGGATTCAGACCACGGCAACCCTTGGCCTGTTCCTTTCCCTGCTGGTGATTCTGGGCACCCGTACAGCGATCGGCGAAGCTGCATTCGCCGACTGGGGCTGGCGCATACCGTTCCTGGTCTCTGTTTTCCTGCTTGCCGTCTCGGTATGGATTCGCCTGTCGATGAATGAATCGCCGGCATTCGCCAAGATGAAAGCTGAAGGCAAGACCTCCAAGGCCCCGTTGACCGAGTCCTTCGGACAGTGGAAGAACCTGAGAATCGTCATCCTGGCGCTGGTAGGCCTTACCGCCGGCCAAGCCGTGGTGTGGTACACCGGCCAGTTCTACGCCCTGTTCTTCCTGACGCAGACGCTGAAAATGGACGGCGCAACCGCCAACCTGCTGATCGCTGCCTCACTGGTTATCGGCACCCCGTTCTTCATCGTGTTCGGTTCGCTGTCCGACAAGATCGGCCGCAAGCCCATCATCATGGGCGGCTGCCTGATCGCTGCGCTCACCTACTTCCCGATCTTCAGCGCGCTGACTCACTACACCAACCCGGCGCTGGAAAACGCAATCAAGAACGCACCGGTGGTCGTGGTTGCGGATCCGGCAGATTGCCAGTTCCAGTTCAACCCGACAGGCACGAAGAAGTTCACCTCTTCCTGCGACATCGTCAAGGCCAAGCTGGCTGCTGCTTCGGTGAACTACTCCAATGAAGCCGCACCGGCTGGCACGCCGACTACGGTGAAGATCGGCGACAAAGTGATCCAGTCCTACGACGCGAGCAAGCTGTCCAAGGACGAAGCCGCCGCCAAGGAGAAGGCACTGGCCAAGGAACTGGGCGACGCCATCAAGGCACATGGCTATCCGAGCAAGGCTGACCCGGCCCAGATGAACAAGGGCATGATCCTGGTGCTGCTGACCATCCTCGTGATCTACGTGACCATGGTCTACGGTCCGATCGCCGCCATGCTGGTGGAAATGTTCCCGACCCGTATCCGCTACACCTCCATGTCGCTGCCGTACCACATCGGCAACGGCTGGTTCGGCGGTCTGCTCCCGACCACGTCCTTCGCGCTGGTTGCTTACAAGGGCGACATCTACTACGGCCTGTGGTATCCGATCGTGATCGCCCTGATCACCTTCGTCGTCGGCACCTTGTTCGTCAAGGAAACCAAGGACAACGATATCTACGCCGCAGACTGAACCGTCTAATCGTCCCGGGTTACCGCGAGGTATTCCTGGTTTTCAAACCGCCGGTATCCCCGGCGGTTTTTTTTCGTCCAATTTCGTTAAATATTTGAATAATCTTCTGTTAATATTTCTTTTGCAATTGACGATATAACAAACAGGCCGCGAAGGCCCTTGCATTGCTTGTGCTCATGAAAACGACGTTCTGCCGTGGTATTCGACCAAATGCGTCCTGACCAAGGCGTAGATCGCCCCAACAAGTCGTCCTGGCCTCACCTTAGGGACATCGCTTCCGGACCGGACCTGTTCCGGATAGCGTCCGTTTGCCTCTACATCACGATGCTGCTGCACTTCGTGCTCCAAAGCGTGATTCACGAATGGCACCTGTCCGACCTCAACGTTATTTCCGTCACGCTTCTGACGAGCCTCTTTTTCGTGGCCCTTGGCCGGCGCATCTGGCCGGAAGCGCTGACCGGCGGCCAGGGGGCCCTCGTGCTGGAGCTGGGCATCGCGGTCTTCGTCATCGCTTCGCTCGTCACGAAGTCCGCAACTACCGGCTTGCCCCTTCCCTGGCTGATCGCTCTCGCCGGCATCTTCCCGCTGGCACTCGACGGCCCGCAGGGGTTGATTGTCACCCTGGTACTTGCACTCACCGGTTGCGCGTTGAACGTCACACTGGGAGCGCTCTTTTCAGAATGGCTGCCGCATTTGTTCGCCACCCTCTTTGTCGGCCTGTCCGCCGGCATTCTGGCGAAAACCCTTCGCAGCAATTTCGAAGCATTGCAACGGGCGCATACCAACGAGCGCCGCTTCCGGGAAATCGCCCGCGTCGCGCGCCACATGTTCATGATCGTCGACAGCGGATTCCGCATCCTGTATTCCAACCGTGCGCTGCAGGAAATCATCGGCTACTCGCAGGAAGAGATCGCGCTGCACAACATCAAGCCGACGGTACATCCCGAAGACGAAAAGACGCACCGCAGCAAGCTGCGCTACCTGCGCGATACACCGAAGAGCAGCATCTGCAGCCGGCTCCGCGTCAAACACCGCGACGGTCGCTGGATCTGGCTCGAAGCACGCGGCTACAACATGCTCCACGACGACGCGATCTGCGGGCTGGTGTTCAGCATCGAGGACATCTCGGCGCGCAAGGATGCCGAGCTGAAGCTGGAAGAAGAACAGCGCCTCCTTCAGCATCTCGCAATGCATGATCCGCTGACCGGCCTTCCAAACCGCCGCTACCTGCTGGAGATGGTCGCCGATACCATGGCGCGCGCGCAGGAACAATCGCAGACGCTTGCCATGCTGTTGTGCGATCTTGACTTCTTCAAAAGCGTCAATGACACGCACGGCCACGAGTTCGGCGACAAATGCCTGATGGAGATCACACGCCGCATCCGCGCCGAAATGCCGTCGGGGGATTTCGTGGCGCGCTTCGGCGGAAATGAATTCGTCATCCTGTCTCAATCCGGACTTCTGGAGGCCAAGGCCAAGGCGGAAATCCTGCTGAATTCGATTTCACGTCAATTGGAAATCGACGATGCCGCGGTCAAGATCCAGACCAGCATCGGCATTGCCTTGCTCGACTCGGCACATAAAAATCCCTCCGACCTGATTCGCGATGCGGACGCGGCGGTGTACCAGGCGAAGGAACGCGGACGCAATCGTGCGGAAATCTTCGATGCCTCGCTGCAATCGATTTCGACAAGGCGGGCGCAGATGGATGTCGCCCTGCGCTTCGCGCTGGAGCGAGAGGAATTCGCGATTGCCTACCAGCCGAAGGTGTGCATCGCCAGCGGCGAGGTGAAGGGATTCGAATTGCTGCTGCGTTGGAACAATCCGCGTTACGGAGCTATTCCGCCCATGGATTTCATCCCGGTGGCCGAGAGTTCCGGCCTGGTCGTGGAAATCGGCCTGTGGGCGCTGGAAGAAGCCTGCAAGCAGTTGGCTTCGTGGCGCAAGACCTACCCTGCATCGGACGATATCACCGTGGCCGTGAATGTATCGATGCGACAGTTGCTGCACGCACCCTTTATCGATGAAGTGAAACGTATCCTGCTGCGTACCGATGTACCTGCGCGTTGCGTCGAATTGGAATTGACGGAAACTTCGGCCATGGCGAATCCCGTCCAGACGATAGAAACGCTGACCCGGCTGAAGCAGCTCGGCCTGCGCCTCGCCCTGGACGACTTCGGCACCGGATATTCCTCGCTCGCCTA
>DASVLM010000696.1:0-2824 GCA_036384875.1 Noviherbaspirillum sp. | reverse complement strand
CCGGCCAGTTGCTGGCGGGCATGGACCCGATGGAAGCCGTCAAATACCAGATCCTGTTGATGTTCCTGCTGGCCGGCGCAAGCGGCCTGGCTGCGGTCGGGACGGCATTGCTCGCCGTGCGCGCCATCACCGACGAACGCGACCGTCTGCGGCTCGACAGGTTCCAGGCCGACTGACTGCTAGTTCCCTTCGGACAGGATTTCCATCAGTCGCGCGCCCGCCACTTCAATCGGCCCGCTGTTGTCCAGCCGGATGATGTCCTCGTCCTCGGGATAGCGGAAGCGTTGCACGCGGTCGAGCCGTCGCAGCAAGGCGGCCCCTTGTTCGCGCTGCCGCGCAGCGATGCGCTCGCGGATCAGTTCTTCTTCCGCGTCGATCCAGATCACGCGGGCATGCGGGAAGTGCAGGCGCAGGGTAGGGATGTATTCGCGCGAACCGTTCACCACCACATCGCATCCGCTCTTCAGGTGGACTTCGATGCCGCGCCGGACGCCGTAATGCAGCCCGTTGGCTTGCCAGGTCATGGAGAAATAACCGGAGGCGGCGAGCCGCCAATACTCATCATTGCTGACGACTTCATGATCCTCGCTCTCGTGCACCGGCCTTGTGATGGTGCGGCGAGCGAACACGATGTCGTCACGCGCTGCCGTGCGTTGCTGCACCCAGCGCATCAGGGTGTCCTTGCCGGCACCTGAGGGACCGACCACAAAATACAGCCGGCCGGGCGCAGGCAAGGTGGAACGCTCGGCCTGCGCGCCGAAGGGAATATGCTTGAGCAGATGAAAGGGCGCGCCGGGCACATCCTCGCGAAAGATCGACAATGCGTCGATCATCGCCGGTGCATTTTCCAGTGCTGGCGCGAACCACGCGTCCGCAGCTTTTCTGACGGCGTATTCCGTGTCTTCGTCCACACCGCGCAGCGAATCGACCAGCGTCATGTGGAAGCGGAACTCTTCTTCCGTGTAGGGATAACCCCAGCGCTGCAGCAGTGCCTCCTGCCGCTCGGTGAGGCCGGCACGGCGGCGCTTGGCGAGTTCGGGCGCGCGCAACGGTGCGCGCAGCACATCGAAGTAACTGACGCAGCGCATGGCCAGCGCTGCGAGTTCGTTGGATTGCTCTGCCGGGCGCAAGGCGAGGAAATCGCCGATCGGCCTGACCTGCAGGTCCTCAAGCGGAACCGGGCGCTGTACGCGCGCAAACGCCACTGCCATTGCTTCCAGGTGTTGTTCGGTGAATCCTTCAACGAGCCGGAAGGGCGCCTTCAGCGTGGCGTGCAAGCCGTAGCGTCGCGCATCGGCCGTAAGCCGCTCGAACGCCAGCGCGGGCACGCCGTCGATCGACGGCTGCGGCAGCGTCGCGCCCGTCTGCGCGTCTCGCCCAAGCCAGCGGGAACCGGCCTGCCACAATGGCGATCCGGGGTTGGGCGTGAAATAGAGCGCGTAGCGTGTCATCGGGGTCGTCGCAGTCATCGCGGCCATCGGTTCATGCTGCAAGCGGATAGGGCCGCGCGCCTGCCAGCCGCGCCGGTTCCGCGCAGTACACAATGCGGCCGGCGGCGATGGTCGCGACCAGCCTGACATCGCCAAATGCTGTGGCTTCCACCAGCACCATATCGGCACGGCAGCCGGCCGCAAGCCTGCCGCGATCACGCAAGCCGAGCGCATCGGCCGGCTGCTGCGATACCAGCTTCCAGGCCTGCGCGAGCGAACATGCCTGTTCGACGAAGGCCAGCTTGAACGGCGCGTGCAGCAGCGAAGGGTAGTAGTAATCGGAAGCGAGGATGTGGCAGGCGCCGTTGCGCACTGCTTCCGTGGTGGCAAGGCCGCCGCAATGGCTGCCGCCGAGCAGCACGTTCGGCGCACCCATCACTACCTTGTTGCCGAAATCCATTGCCGTCTCCAGCGCTTCCTTGGTGCGCGGAAATTCGCTGATGGCCACTTCCATCGCCTGGTAATGCAGGCGGTCGGCGCGCGTTTCGTCGTCGTGCGAGGCCATCGGAATACCGCGCCGGCGACATTCGGCGGCCAGTGCATTGATCACGCGCGGAATCTCGTTCGCGCGCGACTGCGCGGAGCGGATGCGATCGCGGAACACTTCGGCGCTGCAACGCGCGCGTTCCGCATAACTCGCCAGCTTTTCCGGCCGTTCCGCCTTGCGCGCGATGGAAGGCAGGTGGTCGTTGAATGCCACCAGGCTGATCCAGCCTTGCGTGATCCAGTCGAGCGCGTCGCGCAAGCCATCGACATGATGGTTTTCAAAACGCAGATGAATGCGGTGATCCGACTGGAAGCGACGGCGATCGCGGGTCAGCGTGCGCAGCATGGCCTGCGCGGCATCGCGTCCGCGCAATCCGCCTTCCCAGGAAAAGGTCAGGCCGTGGCATGCCGTGGTGATGCCATTGGCGATCAACTGGCGGTCGGTTTCCGCCATGGCGATGTCGTAGCTGAACACCGTTTCAGGGCGCGGCTGCACCTGCCGCTCGAAAGCGTCGCCGTGGATGTCGACGATGCCGGGCAATACCAGCAGGCCTTCGGCATCGAACGACACCGCGTTGTCCAGTGCAGGCAGGAGCGAAGGCATGTTTGGAGACGCAACGCGGTCGATGCGCGCGCCGGATACCAGCACATCGCCAGCCTGCCAGTCATTGGCGCCGGTATCGGCGATCAGCACATTGGCTGCGCCGCGGATATGGATCTGTTGCATGGGAACACCATGTCGAAATGAGATGCCGCCATCCTAGCCAGCGATTATGACCGGCGCTTGACAGTTGTTGTCCGCCGTTTCCATGTCATCGGGATTTCATTTTGCTGTGTTTCAATCCGCG
>DASVLM010000695.1:0-1593 GCA_036384875.1 Noviherbaspirillum sp. | reverse complement strand
CTATGAAGATGGGCAATTGGCCAAGGACGCTGGCGCTACTTGGGATCCCGATAAAAAGCTGCGCTTCATACATCTGTTGACGGATCGCAAGCCCTTCCAGAAGTGGCTGACGCCGCCCAAGCCCTTGTCCATTGATGAGATCAAGAATCAGTTTCGCGATGCCTGTATTGCTTTCCAGTTGGACATGGATCATCCGAAAGCGATCATCGAAATGGATGGCAAATGGCGTGGCGTGCCGGTGACTTCGCGAGGGAAGTCCAAGAAACTCTCCGGTCGCTACCGGCTCGATGCTGAAGGATACGGTCAGATCAAGAACCTGGACAACGGACAGGGTGGGCCATTTCGTCCGGACGGCAAGATGGCTAGCGATCCCAAGACGCAGGAGCAACTCCGCGAGGCGCAAAAGAACCAAGAGCGTCTGCGTGCCGCTGAGTTGCGCAAGCAGGAGGCCGTTGAGGCGGTATGCGCGAAGCGTTGGGCGGCATTGGATGACACAGGGCAGCATCCGTACACTGATCGCAAGCAGGTGCCTGCAATCGGATTGAAACGCTGGGGAGAAGACCTCGCGATTCCGATGCGCGACGCGGCTGGCGTCGTGCGTAACATCCAACGCATTTCACCGGAGCCAGGCGGGCCGAAGCTCTACGAAACGGGCGCTCGCAAGACTGGGCTTTTCCATGTCCTGGGCGAGCTCGATGGTGCTTCGACAGTGCTGTTTGGCGAAGGCTATGCCACATGCGCCAGTCCACATATTGCGACGGGATTTCCTACGGTAGTCTGCTTTGACAGCAACAATATTCAAGCGGTGATGCATGCGCTGCGCGATCGCATCAAGGACGCCGACAAGATCATCCTGGCCGACAACGACCTGGTCACGCACGAACGGCTGGCCAGAACACTGAACGGCGGCATGCGCGAGAAACTGCGCTATCCCGAGATTCATGCTAGGGATATCGCAGCAGCACTGTTGGCAGGCGGCAGATTGGCGCTGGTGGGCGAAGGCAATTACGAGCTGACGGTGCGGGAACAGGTCGATGGTTCGCACTACGACATGCCAAGGCTGCATGCGGAGATTTTTCAGGGAAATGATCGCTTGCATCGCGTGATGATCAACAACGCGGGCATGGAGAAAGCCTTGGCTGCGGCAGAGGCCGAAGGAGCGAAAGTGGTAGCACCCAGCTTCAAGGATCCTGAAGCCTATGCAAAGAAACACAAGGACTACAACGATTTGCATGTGGCCGAAGGGTTGGACGCCGTGCGTGAACAACTGGCGTCGGTCATCGATCTGGTCAAAGGCCGCGCGTATGCTGAAGAACGTGCCCGCGAACTCAAATACAACCTCATCGAAGTGCATCCGGCAGAAAACGACGGTCGCCATACGGGCGAGATCGTGCTGCACGCGGGCTGTCACGCGGTACAGGACAAAGGCAAACAGCAAGCGGTAGCGCATTCCTACCGGGATCTGGACAAGATCCCGGCGCAAGGACAGATCGCGCGCATCGAATATCGGAATGGTCGAGGAAAGGTATCCGAGATCGTTTCACATGAACGATCGAAGGGAAGGGGATAAGCGGCAATGGAATCATACAAGGA
>DASVLM010000694.1:0-7130 GCA_036384875.1 Noviherbaspirillum sp. | reverse complement strand
CTGCAGCCATGGCTTCCCAGAAGGCGCGTTCTTCCTCGGTTTGTTGTACACGTGCCTGTGTTGCCTCCAAGGCCTGCGTTGCATCCTGATGAGCGGCACGGAAGGAATGAAATTCCCGCTGCAAGGCATCGAGTTCTGCTTTGAGGTCCGCGCTTTCATCGACCGGTGGCGTCGGCGGTATAAATGGGCCGGACTTGAATTCGGGATCTTTGAACGTGCGATGAAACCAGATACCCAATTGCCAACCCAGACGCATTGCCATCAATGCCGTACGATGGTCGCCGGCAAGATTGTGGTTGGCGTCGTTGCCGGCTTTACGAATTTCATGGAAAAGTCCGCCGACTTCGCGTGGCACGATGCCATGGTCTTGCAGGCGGCGTAGTAGATCGATTTGCCTCTCATCCGAAGATGTATATAGACCAACCCGCGAAGCCACAGACTGGGCCATGGCCTCTGCGAGTTGGCGAAGTTTTAAGAGGCAGGTGTTCGGATCATCAGCGAAGTAGCGCTCGGCCAGCAAACCCAATCGCTCAAGCTGCTCGTCGTGAGCCTTGAGTTGCGAAAAGTTGCTTTGCTGGCGAATGTCGCGCATGAGTTCCCCCTATCGCAGTTCGTACCACACACCTCGCCCAGCACCATGCTGACTGAGATGTCCCTGCTCCACCAAGGCGCGGAAATGCTGCTTGAGCGTATTGCGATTACCGCTGGTCAGTCGAATCGCATCGCCCATGGTGATGCGTCCATGTTCGCGGGTGAACTCGACAATCTGCAGCGACAGATCAGGGAGCGCAGCCAGCACCAGCTTTTCACGCTCGACCTTGCGGTTGAGACGGCGCACCTGCTCAGCAAGCGCACGCAAGAAGAACGACAGCCACGGTTGCCAATTCGGCGCACTTGTGCGAATCGTGCCTTGTGTTTGTCGCAATGCCAGGTAATAGGCTTCCTTGCTTTGCTCGATCACGCTTTCCAGTGAGCTGTAGGGCACGTAGGCGTAGCCGGCCTGCAATAGCAACAAGGTGGTGAGAACCCGGCTGAGGCGGCCATTGCCATCTTGGAATGGATGGATTTCGAGGAAGACCACGACCCAGATACCGATGAGCAGCAAAGGGTGAAACCGTGCCGCCTGACGCTCCGTGTTGAACCAGTCAATGAGTTCAGTCATCAGGAGCGGCGTATCGAACGGCGTCGCGGTTGCGAAAACGACACCCAGTTGTTTTCCATCCTCGTCGAAAGCCACCACGTTATTCGTGGAAGTTTTGTAATTGCCGTGATGCCACGCGTCTTTCTCGCTGTAGGTCAGCAAGTCGCGATGCAACTGCTTGATATGGTTCTCGGTCAGTACGATGTCTTGCCAGGATGAAAACACCAGCTCCATCAACTCGGCATAGCCGGCGACTTCCTGTTCATCCCGCGTTGTGAAAGACTTAATTTGCAGATTGGACAGCAGGCGTTCGACTTCGCGATCGGACAACTTGCTGCCTTCAATGCGCGTGGACGAGCCGATGCTCTCGATGGTGGCAACCCGCCGGAGAGCGGAAAGCCGATCCGGCGCAAGCGTGCCGAGCGCGCGCCATGCGCCCTTGAACTCATCAATACCGGCGATGAGGCTCAGGATTTCCGGGGTGATTTGAACAGAGGTCGTGACGATCATGGGCGCCAATATTACACCCATTAGCACCCATTTCGATACGCCAATTTAATGCATATTTCTTGGCTTGGATCTGCGGCCTGCTTTCATGGCTAACGACCGGCACGCGCGCTCTCATACAAGGATTTCGCCAGCTCGCGGTGCCGCGCAAGCACTTGCGGCAATTCCACCGGCAGCAGTCTGCCTTCACGCACCACCACCTTGCCGTTGATGATGCTGGCAGCAACCCTGCCCGGATTGCAGAACACCAGCGCAGCGACCGGATCGTGTCCCGCGCCGGCATACGCAACATCACGCATGTCGAAGGCAACGATGTCGGCGGACATGCCGGGTGCGATGGCACCGATATCATCGCGATTCAATACTTTCGCACCTCCGAGCGTGGCGATTTCCAGCGCCTCGCGCGCCGTCATCGCTGCCGGTCCGTAGCCGACGCGTTGCAGCAGCAGCGCCTGCCGCGCCTCGCCCAGCATGTGCGCGCCGTCATTCGATGCACTGCCGTCGACGCCAAGCCCGACCGGCACGCCGGCATCGCGCATCTTGCGCACCGGCGCAATGCCCGATGCGAGACGCATGTTGGAGCAAGGGCAATGCGCGACGCCCGTGCCGGTGCGCGCGAACAGCCCGATGCCATGCTCGTCCAGCTTCACGCAATGCGCATGCCACACGTCGTGCCCGACCCAGCCGAGGTCTTCCGCATACTGCGCCGGCGTCATGCCGAACTTCTCGCGCGAGTAGGCAATGTCGTTGTCGTTTTCCGCGAGGTGCGTGTGCAGCGATACGCCATACGAACGCGCCAATTGCGCCGATTCACGCATCAGTTCGCGCGACACCGAGAACGGCGAGCACGGCGCCAGCACCACGCGCAGCATGGCGTGACGCGAGGCATCGTGGTAAGTCTCGACCAGGCGGCGGCTGTCGCGCAGGATGGCTTCCTCCGTTTCCACCACCTCGTCCGGTGGCAGGCCGCCATTCTTGCGTCCGACACTCATGCTGCCGCGTGCTGCATGGAAGCGCATGCCCATCTGCGCGGCAGCTTCGATGGAATCGTCGAGGCGCGATCCGTTCGGGTAGAGGTAGAGATGGTCGCTGGTGGTGGTGCAGCCGGACAGCATCAGTTCCGCCATCGCGGTCTGCGTCGAGACGCGAATCATTTCCGGCGTGAGATGCGACCACAGCAGGTAGAGGTTGGTGAGCCAGCCGAAGAGTTCCGCATCCTGCGCTGCAGGCACCGCGCGCGTCAGGCTCTGGTACATGTGGTGGTGGGTATTGACGAGGCCGGGCATCACCACGTGCCCCTGCATGTCCATCACTTCGGCACGACGCTCGTCGATCGCCTTGCGATATTCCGCAGGCAGGTCGGCAGTCGCGCCGGCCCACAGGATGGCCGGGCCGTCGGCCACGACCGCACCATCGGCGATCTCCCGGCGCTGGTCGTCCATCGTGACCAGCACGTCGGCATGTTGCAGGATCAGCATTGCGTCATCTCCATCAAGGCGAATCATTTGTGCCGATGTGCCGGCGGGCCGCAGTCATGGGCAACATGCGGCCCGCCGGCAACATTCAGGCGATCAGAACCGGTGGCGTATGCCCAGCCCGATGCTTTCCTCGCGGCTGGCGGTCGTGATCTTGTCCGACATCAGCATAGCGTACAGATCGGTACGCTTGGACAGGTTGTAATCGTAGCCGGCCGTGAAGGTGTCGCGCTTCACATCCGCGCCGACCAGGCCGCCGCTGCGCGCGGTGTTGGCGTAGCCGAGCATGACGGTGCCCGCGCCGATTGGTGCGCCGAGGCCGAGGCTCCAGGTCTTGTCCTTCATGGCGCTGCTCGCCGTTGCCGTGTCGCTGTCGCTGACGCGGTAGGTGGCGTACAGCTTGACGGTCTTGAGGTCGTAGCTGCCGCCTGCCGACCACGCCGTTTGCCGGTTGATGGAGCGATAGTTGATCGGCGCTGCGGTCACATCGACGATCGCGCCACCCGGCACCGGGTTGCTGTCCTTCACGTTCTGCCAGAAGCCGAACAGGCCGAGCGGGCCGTTGAAGTAGAGCACGTTCAGCGCGACGTTGCGCACGCTGTTGTCGCCGGCCACCTCACCGAACTGATAATGCAGGTTCGCCTTCAATCCGCCGATGGACGGCGTGGTGTAGATGACCTGGTTGCTCCAGCCGCTGTCGCCGGCGACCGACGACGGCCAGGTGCGCGCGCCGAAATTGCCGGACGGGACATAGGTATGCAGAACCAGCGGCGAGAACGTAAAGGAATCGCCGAAGGGGTTGAACAGGATCGTCGGCAGGAAGCTCGGTGCATTGCCGCGGCCGAGCTGCACGCGGCCGAAGTTGCCTGCCAGGGCAATGCTGGCGTCACGCGAAAAGAAGGTATCGCCGCCGAAACGGCCCGAGGCGCCGGTGTCGCCCTGGAAGAAGCCGGTGAGCGCCATTTCGGCCTTCATGCCGCCGCCGAGGTCTTCACTGCCCTTGACGCCGAACCACGAGGTCGTCATGCCGCCGCTGTTGACGACCGCACGCCGCCCGGCATCGCCGCTGTTCTTCAGCGAGCCGGCGAACATGTCGACCGTGCCCATCAACGTGACATTCGTCTGCGCCAGCGCCGATGCAGCGCCTGCAGACAAGGCCATTCCCAATACCGCGATTGATATCGCTTTTGTTTTCATTGCGTCTCCTGAGGTGGTGGTGGGAAAAAAAGAGCTCCCCGTGCAATCTCCTCGCGGAGATTGCATCGATGTGAAGCCGACGGTGACGGGGCGCTCCGGGGGGGGTAATTAATGCACGGCTTCTGCGAGGCGGAATCCGCCGATCTTGATGATCTGCTCGATGCATTCGCGCGCTTCTGCGTCGCGCTCATTGCCCAGGCGCCGCTCGAAGTTATCGAGGATGCTCTGGCGGTCGTGGCCCTTCACTGCGATGACGAAGGGGAAGCCGAATTTGTCGTTGTAGCTGCTGTTGAGATGCTGCAGGCGCGCGAACTCTTCCGGGCTGCAACGATCCAGTCCGGCGCCCTTCTGCTCGCGCGTCGATTCTTCCGTCAGCTCGCCGCGCACTGCCGCCTTGCCGGCGAGTTCCGGGTGGGCCCGGATCAATGCGATGCGCTCTTCTTCGGCAGCATTGCGCACCGCATCCGCCATGGCGGCATGCAGTTCCTGCACACTGGCGAAGGGGCGCCTGGCGGCGGCGCGTTGCGCGACCCAGGGCGAGTGTTCGAAGATCGCGCCGAGCGCATTGGTGAATTCTTCCTGCGTCATCGCGTTCAACGCAGCGAGGGTAAATGTCTTGCTCATGATTGCTTCTTGTAGGGATGAGTGTTGATCCAGTGATTGGCGATGTCGATGCGGCGGCAGACCCAAGCCTTGTCGTGCGACTGCACGTAATCGAGGAAACGCTGCAGCGAACGGAAGCGCCCCGGACGGCCGAGCAGGCGGCAATGCATGCCGATCGACAGCATCTTCGGTCGGTCCAATCCTTGCGGGTCGCCTTCTTCGTACAGCACGTCGAAGCTGTCCTTCAGGTACTGGAAGAAATGGTCGCCGGTGTTGAAACCCTGCGGCGTGGCGAAGCGCATGTCGTTGCTGTCGAGTGTGTAAGGCACGACGAGATGCGGCTTCACGTTGCCATTGGAGGTTTGCACTTCCGTCCAGAACGGCAGGTCGTCGCCGTAGTAGTCGGAATCGTAGGTGAAGCCGCCCTGCTCCACCACGAGGCGGCGGGTGTTGGGCGAATCGCGTCCGGTGTACCAGCCGAGCGGCGCGCTGCCCGTCAGCTCGCGCTGGATGGCGATGGCCTTTTGCATGTGCTCGCGCTCGAGCGCTTCATCCATGTGCTGGTAATGAATCCAGCGCCAGCCGTGGCAGGCGATCTCGTGGCCGAGTTCGACGAAAGCTTTCGTCACGTCAGGATGGCGCTGCAGGGCCATGCCGACGCCGAAGATGGTCATCGGCAGCTTGCGCTTCTCGAACTCGCGCAGGATGCGCCAGACACCCGCGCGCGAGCCGTATTCATAGATCGACTCCATCGACATGTGACGCGCCTCGAAGGCAGCGGCGCCGACGATCTCGGACAGGAACTGTTCCGAGGCCTTGTCCCCGTGCAGCACGCAATTCTCGCCGCCCTCCTCGTAGTTGAGGACGAATTGCACGGCAATGCGCGCGCCGTTCGGCCAGCGTGCATGGGGTACGTCGGCACCGTAGCCGACGAGGTCGCGTGGGTAGTCGCTTGGAGTTTTCATTATGCGTGGTGGATGACAGGAGTTGTGTTATTCGCTCCCGTGGCTGTTGGCCTTGGCGGCCTCTTCTGCTTCAGCCTGGGAAACGATGCCGTTGAAATACAGGTTGAGCAGCACGGCGACGATGGCGGCCAGCAGGATGCCGCTGTGGAGCAGCGGAGACAGCGCCTTCGGCATGTGCTGCGCGTAACGCTCGGCCACCAGCGGCAGCATGCCGAAGCCGATCGAGAGCGCGACGATGAACAGGTTGTTGCGGCTGGACTTGTAATCGACCGACGACAGGATGCGAATGCCGGTCGCGGCCACCATGCCGAACATCACAAGGCCGGCGCCGCCGAGCACGAACTGCGGCACCGCCTCGGCCGCCTGGCCGATCTTCGGAATCACGCCCATCACCATCAGCAGGATGCCGGCCGCAACGCAGACCCAGCGGCTCTTGACGCCGGTGACGCCGACCAGGCCGACGTTCTGCGAGAACGAGGTGTAGGGAAAGGTGTTGAAGATGCCGCCGATCAGCGTGCCGAGACCGTCCACGCGCAGGCCGCGGCTGATGTCGTCCTTGCCGATCTTCTTGCCGGTAAGTTCGCCGAGCGCGAGGAACATGCCGGTCGATTCGATCATCACCACCAGCATCACCAGCGTCATCGTCAGGATCGCGACCACGTCGAAGGTCGGCATGCCGAACTGGAAGGGCGTGACGACCGCGAAGGCCTTGGCGGTGCCGACCTTGGCGAAGTCGACCTTGCCCAGCGCCCATGCGAAGGCGGTACCGAACACGATGCCGGTCAGCACCGCGATGTTGGCGAGGAAGCCCTTGCCGTACTTGGCGACGAGCAGGATCACGACGAGCACGAGCAAGGCGATGCCGAGGTTGTCGAGCGCGGCGTATTGCGGATTCGGAATCATCGGCGGCGGGCCGGGTGGCAGCGCGGTGCCGGCCGCCTTCGCCGCTTCCACCAGCCTGGCGAAATTCGGATCGGGAATGGTGGCCATGTTCGGTGTGCCGCCCATCGCCCAGTTCACGCCGACGCGCATGAGCGAGATGCCGATGACGGCGATGATGCTGCCGGTGACCACCGGCGGAAACAGCGCCAGCACGCGGCTGACGAAAGGCGCGATCAATATCGAGATGATGCCCGCGCCGATCACCGCGCCGAAGATGCCGTTCACGCCGAGCGTGGGGTCGTTGGCCATTGCCAGCATCGGGCTGACGGAAGCGAAGGTCACGCCCATCATCACCGGCAG
>DASVLM010000693.1:0-3709 GCA_036384875.1 Noviherbaspirillum sp. | reverse complement strand
GACTGTTTCGGCGACATCATGCACCCGGAGGATGCGAGCTCCGTTCTCGGCGGCGACTAGATGTGCGGCAATGCTGCCCGCCATGCGATGTTCGATCGATTTGCCCGTAATGGCGCCGATCATGAATTTGCGCGACATGCCGACCAGAACCGGCAATTCTGTTTTCGCCAGCAACGTGTCTATGCTGCAAAGAAGGTCGAGATTATGCTCCAGGTTCTTGCCGAAACCGAAGCCTGGATCAATGCAAATCCGCTTGCGTTCGACCCCAACAGCTTCCAGCGCAAACGCTCTTTCCATAAGGAAGGTGCCGACCTCGTTCGTCACATCTTCATAGTGAGGCTCAATCTGCATCGTTGCAGGATCGCGCTGCATGTGCATGATACATAGGCCGCAGTCGCTTTCATTGACGGCACTCAACGCCCCGGGAGAACGAAATGCGTTGATGTCGTTGATCATATCCGCACCGGCAGCAAGAGCCTCACGCATTACTTCGGGTTTGTATGTATCAACGGAAATTGGCTTGCCGCAATCCCGCAGGGCAAATACCAACGGCATCACGCGCCGTAACTCCTCCTCAAGCGGCAATGGCTCCGCTCCCGGCCGGCTCGATTCACCACCAATATCGATGATATCGACGCCGTCCGCGAGCATCTGCTCCGCATGCGTCAGCGCGAGGTCGAGATGCCGGAACTTTCCGCCATCGGAAAAGGAATCCGGTGTGACGTTGAGAACGCCCATCACTAGCGGCCGGTCATCCTGGCCGACTGCCAGCCTGTAACGCCCGCATTGCAAGTATCGTGTTGTCATTGTTTTTCTTGTATGCCGCTATGCAAACAAAAAGGGCGAGGATCGCTCCTCACCCTTGTTTATTTACACCTGCAGTTGCGTGATCAGGCAGGTGCAGTCGCGTTGGGAGACATGCCGCCCGAGGTCGTGTCGGTAGGCGAACGCTTGGCCGGAAGACCTGCCTTCGGCGGGCGCGGATCGTTGCCATCCATGATGTCGTTGATCTGGTCCGCATCGAGCGTCTCCCATTCGAGAAGCGCGTGCGCCATCTTTTCGACCTTGTCCTTGTTTTCCTCAAGCAGCTTGCGCGAGAGCGCGTATTGCGTGTCGAGAATAGTCCGGATTTCGACGTCGACCTTTTGCTGCGTCGCTTCGGATACGGTCTTGGATGACATGCGGCCGAAGTAGGCATCCTGCTCGCTGTCTTCGTACACCATGGTGCCGAGCGTTTCAGACATGCCGTAGCGCGTCACCATTGCACGGGCCAGCTTGGTCGCGCGCTCAAAGTCATTCGAAGCGCCGGTCGACATCTGGTGCATGAAGATTTCTTCCGCAATCCGGCCACCGAACAGGATGGCGATTTCCTCGAGCATCTTGTCCTTGTACATGTTTACACGGTCATGCTCAGGCAGCTGCCATGTCAAGCCGAGCGCATAACCGCGCGGCATGATCGTGACCTTGTGTACCGGATCAGCTTTCGGCAAAAGTTTGGCGACTACTGCGTGGCCGGACTCATGGTAGGCGGTATTGCGGCGCTCTTCTTCGCGCATGACGGCAGACTTGCGTTCCGGACCCATCACGATCTTGTCCTTGGCGTCCTCAAAGTCCTGCATCTCCACCAGACGCTTGTTGCGACGTGCCGCAAACAATGCGGCTTCGTTCACCAGATTCGCAAGGTCAGCGCCGGAGAAGCCGGGCGTACCGCGGGCGAGAATGTCCGCCTTGACATCGGGAGCGATCGGCACCTTGCGCATGTGCACGTAGAGAATCTGTTCACGGCCGCGAATGTCCGGCAGGCCGACCATTACCTGACGGTCGAATCGGCCCGGGCGCAACAGCGCCTTGTCGAGCACGTCGGCGCGGTTCGTTGCAGCGATCACGATGACACCGGAATTGGCTTCGAAACCATCCATTTCCACCAGCAACTGGTTCAGGGTCTGCTCGCGCTCGTCGTTGCCACCGCCGAGACCGGCACCACGATGACGGCCTACTGCATCGATTTCATCGATGAAGATGATGCAAGGCGAATGTTTCTTGGCATTTTCGAACATGTCGCGAACGCGGGACGCGCCCACACCGACGAACATTTCAACGAAATCGGAACCGGAGATGGTAAAGAACGGCACTTTCGCTTCACCGGCGATTGCGCGCGCCAGCAGGGTTTTACCCGTACCAGGAGGCCCGACCATCAGCACGCCTCGCGGAATACGGCCGCCGAGCTTCTGGAATTTGGTCGGATCGCGCAGGAAGTCCACCAGTTCCTGCACCTCTTCCTTGGCTTCGTCGCAACCGGCGACGTCGGCAAAGGTAACGGTATTGCTTGCCTCGTCCAACATGCGCGCCTTGGAGCGGCCGAACGAGAATGCCCCGCCCTTGCCCCCGCCCTGCATCTGTCGCATGAAGAAGATCCAGACCCCGATCAGGAGCAACATCGGGAACCAGGAAATGAATACCTGCGACAGGAAGGACTGTTCTTCCGGCTGCTTGACATCGAACTTGACGCCGTTGTTGAGCAGGTCGCCGATCAGGCCCCGGTCGAGGTAGGTGACGGCAGTCTTGATCTTCTTACCGTCCGTCGTTGTCGCCACGATGGTGCGATCCTCGATCGTGGCTTCCTTGATATGCTTGGATTTGACCTCGTCGATAAAATCGGAATACGCCATCGACGATGCGCCGCCTGCGATGCTGCGTCCGTCAAACTGCTTGAAGACGGTGAAAAGAACCAAGGCGATGACCACCCAAATGGCGGCCTTGGAAAACATGTTGTTCACTAGAACTCCTTAGGCGCGAGAACGCCCATCACATAGCTTGTAAAAATGATTCTACCCGCATTGAACTGCGCTTGCTAGGCTGCATGTGGGGTGAATTCCTTGAAAAATCAAGGGTTATCAAGCGAATAACGGCAATTCAAAGGGGATTTTTGAGAACCTTGCCGAGAAGGAAAGTTTCAGACGACTTGTCGCGGCTGGCCTTGGGCTTTTTCGCGGTCACCGTTTTAAATTCCTCACGGAATCTTTCCACAAGTTGGGAATAGCCCGTTCCGTTGAAACATTTGACGAGCAAAGCCCCTGAAGGTTTCATATGCGCGCGCGCAAAATCAATTGCGAGTTCGATGATATGTTCCACCCGTGCTGCATCCGTGACAGCCACTCCGGACAGGTTCGGCGCCATGTCTGACAATACAAGATCAACCTTGCGATCACCGACCAGCGCTTCGAGTTGCTGCAGCACTTCCTCTTCGCGAAAATCGCCCTGGATAAAATGTACGTCTGCAATCGGCTCCATGGGCAACATATCCAGGCCGATGATGGTGCCGTTGATGCCCCCGCCTTCCTTGCCCGCCAATTTATTGCGAGCATATTGCGACCAGCTGCCCGGGGCACAGCCGAGGTCGACGATGATCTGGCCCTGCTTGATCAGCTTTTCGCTTTCATCGATTTCCTTCAGCTTGTAAGCGGCGCGTGCACGATACCCCTCCTTCTGCGCAAGCTTCACATAGGGATCGTTGATATGGTCGTGTAACCAGTTCTTGTTGAATTTGTTCTTTGCCATTCGCGTAGAATACCGCTTTTAGTAGAAAGCCTTGACCATGTTGAAACTCACTCCCGCCGAAAGAAGTGCCCTGCGTTCCGAGGCACATGCCCTGAATCCCGTCGTCATCATCGGCGAGGCGGGACTGACGCCCAGCGTCCTGAAGGAAATC
>DASVLM010000692.1:0-8169 GCA_036384875.1 Noviherbaspirillum sp. | reverse complement strand
CCCAATGCCGGCTTCGGCGCAGAAGAGTCGGGATGGATTTTTTTCAGTAACTCGCTTCCCTGCTGTTCCCTGAAATACAGGCCCAGCCGTTTACCGACTTCCTTGTTCAAGGTCATCTTGTATCCGGTCTGTTCAGGATGGATGGGCGGCACGAGGCCAAGCAGTTCGGTACTGTCAGGCACAAGCGACATTCCCGTGCGCGTATATTTCCACTGCCCCTCAGGAGCAAGCACCATCGCTGCCGCCCCATCTGCAAATAGTGAATGGGCGACCAGCGAGGAAAGATCGGTTGCCGTCACATCGTAATGCGATGAAGCCACTTCCACGGCCACAACCAACACGCCTTTTGCATCACCAGCCCGGATGACATCGCGCGCCATCCTGAGACAGGTCGCCCCGCAAAAACAGCCGTTGAAATTGAGTTCGGCTTTTTGACAATCGTTCGGAAGGCCGAGCTCGCGCATGATGGATACGGCGATCCCCGGTTCGCTCCAGCCGCTGGTACAGGTGGTAATCAGGTGGGTAATGTCTTCCGGCCTTCCGCCCCAGTTCTTCAATGCTTTCCTGGCGGCTTCCACTGCAAGCTTGATCGCGGTTTCACTAAAAACCTGCATTCGTTGCCAGAAAGGGGGAATGTATCCGTTCGGCGTATAGATATCGTAGTCGAGCGCTACTTTTTTTGCCTCCTCATAATCGTCTGCCGTTTTATCTTCCGGCAGCCAAAGCGGATGCGAATAGTGCCTGGTATGTATTCCCGTACCGTTCGTAAAACTCTTCATCTTAGAAATGATCGATTCACGCTGGCCGAGCGAGCGTCTTATTTTTTCATCGACTTCAAGGAATCGTTCTGTCGACACCGGATATGGAAGTGCTGTTCCTGCCCCTGCAATATGTGCTTCTTTCATGTTCATTTTTTATCAGACAACGTCTTGTTATTTGTTGATATTCAAATTCCACTGGAACTTATTTCATCAATACCGATGTAGCAAAACCATCGGAAAGGCGAGATGGACGAAGCAGGTATAACGATTTATGCATCGGTCCAAATGCGCCTACCTTATACCAGACAGATCTCATAAACAGGAACCACTCTTCACCAGAACGATTAGCCGGCAATCCAAGGTTTAGAGAGTCTGCCCATTCTCGGCCCTAAGGATTTGCCCGGTGACCGACAAGGAAGTCAGCAAGAGGAAGACCGTCGCAGCTACGTCCTCCGGGGTGGAAATACGCTGCAGTGGAAGCGCTCCCGAAATTTTCCGCATCTTTTCCTCATATCCCGACCACCAGCGGGTATCGACGGCTCCTGGTGCAACGCAATTGACTCGAATCTGGGGAGCCAAGGCTCTCGCCAATGATCTCGTCAGTCCGTGTACTGCCGCCTTCGAGACGGCATAAGGCATGGAGGAGCCGAAGCCGGTTTCGCCTGCAATGCTTCCTACATTGACGATGGCACTGCCTGGCATCTGCCGCAGGTAAGGCGCAGCGGCGCGGGAGCAGTTGAACGTGCCTTTCAAGTTCACCGAGAGAAGCTGATCCCATATCTCGTCAGTGATGAGATCCAGTTCGTCAAAGGGTAACTGCCGGGTGATGGCCGCATTGTTAACGAGATAGGTAATCGAGCCCCATTGGGCCAAGACAGCCTGAATCATGGCGGCTACCTGGCGGCTGTCTGAAACGTCTGCCTGAATCGATATCGCCTCGCCCCCAGCCGCCTTGATCAGATCGACGGTTTCCTGAGCTTCATCGGCGCTACGGGAATAATTTACCGCGATGGAGCAGCCTTCCCTGGCGAGCCTCAGGCAGATCGCCCTTCCAATCCCGGTTCCTCCGCCAGTAACAATGGCGACTTTTGTGTTTTCAGTCATTTCAATTCCTTCCAAGGCTTGATTTCGATTAGGGGCGCAAAAGGATGGATCCGCTGGTCTCACCCGCTTCCAGACGGCGGTGCGCTTCTGCCGCCTGGTGCAGGGGCAACTCTGCCCCGATGTGCGGCTTCAACCCGCTCTGCAAGTGCTGGAACGTCGCCAGCACGCCTTCGCGGTAGCGTGCGGTGTCGGACATGAAGCGAAGAACTCCCGGGCGTGACAAGGCAACCGAACGCGCGGGTCCGAGGGACGACAGGTCGAGCGGCCCGGGGTCACCGCCAACCTGGCCAACAGAGGCAATCATTCCGAAAGGACGGACCGCCCCTAGCGTCTGCAGCAAGGTCTGGCCGCCGATTCCGTCAATCGCGTAATCCACTCCGCGCCCATCGGTCAGCTCCTGAACGGCGGACACGAAATCCTGCTCGCGGTACAGAATCGCCTCATCAAGGCCATGTTGTTTCGCCAATGCCGCCTTGGCGGGGGAACCGACGGTACCAATGACTCGGGCACCCTTGGCCTTGGCCCATTGCACCAGGACGAGGCCCAAACCTCCGGCGGCGGCGTGGACGAGAACGGTGTCGCCGGCTTTGAGCGGGTAGACATACGAAAACAGCATGTGAGCGGTAATGCCTCGCAGGAGCATGCTGGCGACTGCCTCATCCGTAATTGCGTCTGGTAACGGCATGACCCGGTCAGCAGGCAGGTTGCGCGCGCTGGCGTAGCTGCCCACAGGAAGGCCGGCATAGGCAACCCGCTGGCCGGGCCGCAGATTTTCAACGCCAGGGCCGACTGCTTCGATAACCCCCGCTGCTTCCACCCCAAGTACCGCAGGCAATTGAGGCAAGGCATAAAGGCCGGTGCGGTGGTAGATATCGACGAAATTGACGCCGACGGCGGTGTGGCTGATCCGGACCTCTCCTCGTGCCGGAGGAGGAAGTGAAGTCTTTTGCAGAGACAGCCGTGATGCCTCCCCATACCCATCTATAACAATCTGGGTCGCGGGCAGACAAGAAATTTCCCTGGGCGACAATTGAGACATGCTCTTCTCCTGGTGTTTGAACTTGCGAGCCAAGAGTACATTGAGCAAAAATAGCCAACAATTCCATATTTCCACACATTCATTGTGCAAAAAAGCCCAAGACAACCGGTTCCCGAGAAACCTCGCCTGCAATGGGACGATGTCCGGTATTTCCTTGAATTGGCGAGAGTCGGCAGTCTATCCGGTGCAGCCAAGAAGCTCGGAGTGGAGCATTCCACCGTCTCCCGCCGGGTGGAAGCCCTGGAACAATCGCTCGGGATTCGCCTGTTTGACCGTCTTCCCAAAGGCTGGACCTTGACCCCGGAAGGCGAAACGCTTGCCGCACAGGCCACGCGCCTGGACGATGAGGCACAGACGTTCTCCAGAGTCGCCTTGGGAGTCTCTTCGCTGCAGGGCACGGTACGTGTTTCCGCACCTCCTGCACTGGCCGGATATTTCTTCGCGCCCAGGCTCGCCAAGGTTCGCACTCAATGGAGAAATATCGATTTGGAGCTGATCGGTGAGACGCGTGATGCGAATCTCGTGCGGGGCGAGGCCGATCTGGCGATTCGCATGTCCCGGCCCAATGTCCCGGGGCTGATTGCACGCCGCATCGGTGACATGGGATATGGCCTCTACGCCGCTCAAGGTTATACGGACAGGCCGGAAGCCGAGTGGGAATTCGTTGGCTACGACGATAGCCTGATCCAGGTCCCGCAACAGCAATGGCTGAACAGGATCGCAGGTGAACGCCGCTTCGTTTTCCGTAGCAATGACCTGGCGACCATGCTCAACGCTGCCCGCGGTGGCGTGGGACTTGTGGTCTTACCTCATTTCCTGGCTGCTGAGGATAGCGATCTGAAACTGGTGGCGAATCTTGTCTGTCCTACGGTACGCCAGATGTGGTTGGTGATGCACCCGGACGTCAAGCGCTCCCCGCGGGTGCGTGTGGTGGCTGACTTGCTGGCCGATCTCGTCGCTCAAGCGCACGGACTGCTGTCAGGGGAGACCTCAAGGCTTGCGGCGGATCTCCAATAGCTGGCCTTGGAGCAAAGCTGGCGCCCGGAGGGCCAGTTTGGAGTGCGGTCGCGTCCCACGCATCAATCGCCGAAGCTGATGCCGAGGTCGCGTCCGGTCTGCAGCGTATCGCTGTCGGCCGGCACGCCTTTCATGCGGCCAGCCACTTCTTCCAGCGACACATACACCACGTTGGGCGAGGCCAGTGCGACCATCACGCCGGAGTGTCCCATCTCCAGCGCACGGATCGCAGCAGCGCCGAAGCGCAATGCCGCGAGCCGGTCGAAGGAAGTCGGGCTGCCGCCGCGCAGCAAGTGGCCGAGCACCACGACCCGCGCGTCCTTGCCGGTGAGTTGCTGCAGTTCCTTGGCGACGTGTTCGCCGATGCCGCCAAGCCTTTCGGCGTGCCCTGCTTCGGCTGCTTCCTGCACCACGCGCGTTCCGGCAACCGGCAGCGCTCCCTCGGCCGCGACCACGATGGAATACGAGCGACCGAAGCCTTCACGGGCCAAGACCTTGTCTGCGACCTTGCGGATGTCGAAGGGAATCTCCGGCAACAGGATTGCGTGCGCACCGCCCGAAATGCCGGCGTGCAGCGCGATCCAGCCGGCATAGCGGCCCATCACTTCCACCACCATGATGCGCTGGTGGCTCTCCGCGGTGCTGTGGAGTCGGTCGAGGCATTCGGTAGCAAAGGTCACTGCCGTATCGAAGCCGAAGGTGGTGGCGGTCTTGTCGAGATCGTTGTCTATGGTCTTGGGCACGCCGACCACGCGCAAGCCCTTGCGATGCAATTCGTTGGCAATCGTGAGCGAGCCGTCGCCGCCGACCGAGACGAGTGCATCGAAACCGTTCGTTGAAAAGTAGTCGATCAGTTCGGCCGAGCGGTCGACTTCCTGGATACTGCCGTCGGCCATCTTCGTCGGAAAGCTGAACGGGTTGCCCTTGTTGGTCGTGCCGAGAATGGTGCCGCCGAGATGGGCAATGCCGCGCACCCGGTCGCGCGTCAGCGGAATCACGCCGCCGTCCGGATAATGCTCGGGGCGGAGAATGCCATTGAAGCCGTCGCGTATGCCATAGCATTCCCAGCCGCGATTGATGGCGGCGAGCACAGTGGAACGAATGACGGCATTGAGGCCGGGGGCGTCGCCGCCGCCGGTGCTGATGGCGATGCGCCGGATGGGTGTAGGCACCACGCTGCTCCTTGGATGGACAAGTTGTCTGACCGGCCAAGTATGGTTGCCGTGATGACCCAAGTCAATCCGGCAAGCGAGAAGACAAAGTGGCGCTGAAAATTCCTGCCGGTATCTGATCCAACTCCAACGACAGCATGGCATCCCGAACTACCTTGTTGATGACAAGACAAACCGTTGTCATCACAAGAAGGAGATACTTATGCCGATGGACCAGTCGCAAGGCCGCATCTGGAAACAGATTACCGATGTGTATCAACAGTGGGACCGGGATCGCAACATTCCGATGCAGACGTCAGACCTGTATGAACGTCTGCCGGCGGTGCCGCCCGGAACGATCGAAGAGATACTCGCTGCAGCGCAAGCAGACGGCAGGCTGGCGTCGCTCGACGGCAACGACGCATTCCTTCCGATTCCCAATTGTTGAAAAAAGACGAGCCGCAATGCATGCGGCTCACGTTGCCTGTCAGGCGGGCAACGACTCGGTGACGAGGGCGCAGGCCTTTGCAGAGGTCTTGGCCTTTGCCGGGAACAGCGCTGCGCGAACGGTTTCCGCCAATACATTGGCGCCCTTCTTTTGCAGCGCTGCATATACCTCTTCGAATGCTTCGGCAACTTTCTCATTATTGACACTTGCCATGCCGCGCACCATTGCTTCGAGCGACGCATCGTCGCCGCCTATGCCGCGCAATCTCGTGGTGTGATCGCAAGCGTAAGTATCGCGATCGACGACAAGTACTTCGACGTTCGGATCGTCCTTCACTACTTCAGAGACACTGTGGTTTTCAATAAAGACAACTACTCGGCGCTTTCGCATTTTTTTCCCCAACGAATGATGGATGCTTGTTCAACGCGACAAGTTCGGGAACGGATTACACCGCACAGCAAGCCTTACAGATTGTTTCATTTACCAGTTGTGTTTCCGCATGCTGAGCGGCGCGAAAACGAAGCTGGTAAGCTCGACAGGTGTTGAATGAAGAGCTATCAAAATGGCAATGACGGAAAGCTACACGACGATGGAACCGACGCGTGCAGAAGTGGATGCACTGCAAGGTCCCGTGCTGCTGGAATTCGGTGCGCCCTGGTGCGGCTATTGCCAGGCCGCGCAGATGCCTTTAAAAGAGGCAATGGCTGCATTCAACGGCGTGCAGCACATCAAGATCGAGGATGGAAAGGGAAAGCGGCTTGGCCGCAGCTTCGGCATCAAGCTGTGGCCTACCCTAGTGTTCCTGCAAGGGGGAAAAGAAGTTGCGCGCCTGGTGCGTCCGGATGATGCCGGCGAGATTCGGGACGCGCTCGCGCAAATCGATGCCGGTGGTTAAGGCAACGTGTACTGCTTGAGGAACGCCAGCAAGCTGTCCTTCAATACCGCCTTCTCCGGCCAGCGGATGTGCTCGTAAAGGCCTTTTGCTTTCGAACATGTCGCGCTGCATTCTGCGTCACTCGGCGCGCCCTTCCAATCAAGGCTCTGCAGCTTGAACGGCCAATGCTGCTCCGTCAGTGTGGTGGCCCGTGCGCTGGTAGAGGCGCACGGTACCAACGCATCGCATAGATTGCGCATCGTTACGATCGGCACCTGCCTTTCCGATGTCATCTGGACTGGACAAGGTGTACGTGACCATGGATCGGCACCCGCATATTGCCCGATGGCTGCAATACGATCACTGCGCCACATGCCATACAAGGCGGCCATATAGGCGCCATTGCTCCAGCCGAAGATATAGATGCGCTTGGGATCGACCTTGCCTGTTGCGATCGTTTGCTCAATGAAGCGGTCAATCGCTTGCGCATCCACGTTGGTGACCGGCTGTGCCGTTCGCATGGGCGGGGCGCCGACGGCTGAACATGTGAGTGACGTACTCGTGGCCGTTACCTGACTATCCGTCGCAGCATGTCCTGCAGCGGACAGGGCGATCGTAAGGATCAACACAAATTGAATCGTCGATATCAACTATTGCTCCCATCGCTTCGCATCTGTAGTGCGGACGTTTACGAAAACTTGCTGATTGGTAGTGAACGGACGGTAGCGCGACGGAACGCACAACTATCGCTCCTCTGGCACAACCGGACTCCATCGTGCTGCCAATCGCGCAGCGAACATCGCCGGCAAGGCAACGACCACGAACAGAAGCATGCCGATAGGCCACAAGTTACCGATCTCGCCGTTGCGGATACACATGGCCACGAATTGCGCCTCGAAGAGCACAACTGCCCAGCGCCAGGACCGCGCCGGATAGTGGTAGCCGATAGTACCAGAAACAAGGATTGCCAAGGGATACGCCACTACCCAGTAGAGCGATGAATCCCAAGGCTCGCGCTTGCCGCTGATGGCGGATGCCACAAACCAAAGAAGAATACCGACTGTGAAGGCAATGGCGACCGGGGGTGTTGAGCGCTGACTCATGATGTGCTTAACATTCGAGATAACCAACAGCAAAAAAGCAGTATGCATTCATCTGCAAATCAGGCTGCACGTTCTGCATCATTTCAGTCCCGCCCTCACGATCGCGGGTCGAACCCGAAGACGCGTAGCTCTTGTTTGCACCGACAGGCCTTAGCAATGCGCGCAGCCCATGCGATGGCGTCCTCGCGCGACGGCAGTTCGAGCACGGTGAAGCCGCCGTCAAGCGAGGGTGCCCACGGGTAGCCGCCCTCGGCGACCGACCCGTCAGCCGAGACGAGCACGGGCGGCACGTCTTCGTCGATGCCGCCGCCGAAGACATAAACGCCAGCAGCCTTCGCCTCCTCGATCACGGCATGCGCGTCACGGCCCACTGCCTCCAATTCGCTGTCGGGCATGACCATCGCCGCGCTAGGGAAGGAGATCAGGTATTTGGTCATAGTGTGTTTTCCTTAGAGGTTGTGGACGTCGATAAAATGCGTACGCGGCTTAACACCATGCTGAACGACGCGAAGCGACCGTGTCGAGCAAAAACTTAAACATACGCCATACAAGCGCAACAGGTCCATTTACGGCTGCGGGGCATAAATCGTGGCGCTTCCTGGCGTGTTACCCGAGTCCATGCGCTGTCTCAGAGAACCATTCTTTCCAGATCGTGAACAATCTCTTGCCCCG
>DASVLM010000691.1:0-12121 GCA_036384875.1 Noviherbaspirillum sp. | reverse complement strand
CCTTGCGGCGTCTTCATGTAGACGTTGGTGGCAAGAATGTGGATGTCCTGCTGCCGCGACACGGTGCGATGCACTTCCTCGATGATGTTGTGGACGGAAGTCATCACGTTTTGCGTGACATGCACTTGCACCGGGCGGATCTGCACGCCGCCCTGCTCGAAGATCGATTCCCACGACGCACGGATAGAGGCATGGCCTACCAGCCTCGGCGCGCCGGGGTGGATGCATACGATTTCCTCGTCGTCCGCCCACAGCGACATCACACCTTCGACGTCGGCGCGGCTGATCGCATCATAGAAAGCCGCCTCGGTTTCTTCCGGCGATTCGAGGATTTTATTGAGTTGGGGCATGGCGGTCGCTCTTGCAGTCGGTTCATGTCGGGAGCATTGCACGACATTGTAATACGCCCGCACAGCGCTCATTGCCAGATTCCCTCGCGCGCCATGGCGCGTTCGATGCAGTGTGCCACTTCGTTCACCGGAATGGCGTCGATCGTTCCCTTCGATTGCACGGCGATCGATTTGTTGGCGGCTGTCAGGCGCAGGGCCGGTGCGATGTGGCAATCGAACAGCGATACCGTCGGGATGCCGGCGGCGTTGGCCACATGCAGCAAACCGCCGTCCGCGCTCGCGGCTAGCGTGCAGCGGCGCAGGACTTCATAGGTTTGCGTGAGGGTGCAACGATCGACACAATCGACGATGCGCTCGGCAGACGCTCCCGCTGCATGGAGGATGGCATCGCGCATGGCAACGGCGTTGCTCGATCCGAGCAGCACGAATCGCGCGTCGCTGTGGTACTGCAGCAATGCCGCAACGACTTTGTCCCAGTAGGGATAAGTGCGCCCTGCAGAAGCACCGCCGATTGCCAGCGCGATCGTTCCCGCCGGCAGCGGCAAATGCGCGGCCATGTCAAGGTCCGCATCTGTGCCCGCAAGGTGGGGAAGGGCGCGTGCGTGCAATTCCGCTTCGCTCAGGCCGGCATCCAGCAACTGGTTCATGCGGCAAAAACTGAACAGCGTGCGGTTGAATTCCGGGCCGGCAAAGTACCCGCGCATCGTGACGAAGGGAATGCGCGACAGGTATTTGAACTTGTCTTCGAGGCAGCGCCACTTGAAGGAATCGAGGATGACGAGGTCGTAGGTATCGGCGGCAATCTGCGAAGCGTCGGAGAATACACGGCCGAATACGTCGTCGGCATGGTAGAGCTTCGCGAGGTGCGGATCGGTGCAAAGGTCAACCTTGATGTCTTGCGCCGCCAGCAGCACTCGACTCGAAAGATCCATCAATGAGTCGCCCACCTGTGGCGAACCCTTGTAGATCCAGAGTACGCGACGCAGATTGCGGGCGATGTACTGCCTTTGCAGTGGAAACTGCAGTCGCACGGCGAGACTCACGGCAGGGCGCAATCGTCGCCACAGCAGGCTTATCGCTGACTTGCCCTTTACCGGGCCGAGGTCCAGCGGGATGCTGTTGGCAAACGGCGGTTGCAGGACCGGTGCGATCAGGTGCTCGAATCGCATGCGCCGTTCATCCGCCGTGTTGACGGTGCTGGATGCACAAGCCGGCAAGCGCACCAATGGTAAGCGCGTAGAATGCCGAGCCGATGTGGTGGGCAAACATCACCTGGGTCAGGCCGAAATCGATATAGGACAGCACCAGCAACAGGCCGGCAAGCGCATACGGCCTGCATGCCGGATCGTGACGCAGGCGGCCCAGGAAGAATGCAAAGGGTGCGCCGTAGAGAAAGAGCAGCGCCAGTCCGCCGATGATCCCTTCGGTCGCGAGTGCGTTCAGGATTTCATTGTGCGCATGGCGAAGGCCGGATACTGCCGCCGGCAATTCCTTGCGTGCGACGAGGTCATTCAATCCTTGTTCGTAGTTGGCGCGGCCGATGCCAGTCAGCGGATGGGCGGCGAAAATCTTTACCGCGCCTTTCCAATTCTCGAAACGCAAGCCGATCGAGGTGGCGGGATTGCCTTCCCGATACTTGGCAAGGTCGGTCGAAATATCGGTGAAGCGCTGGCGCACGCCGAGTCCGGGCACCATGGCGGCGACGCCGATGAGGCTCACGCCGATCAGTGCAATTACCGCAACGCGGCGGCCAACCGTGTGGCGGCCGTAGGAATACAGCGGCACCAGCGACAGAGCGAGCGCCATCCAGCCGCCGCGCGTGCCCGAGAGCAGCGATGCCGCCACGCCAGCCACAAAGGTAAGAGGAGGCAGGAAGGCCATCCGCGTTCCGCTGAAGCGCTGGAAGCCGGCAAGCGATATCAGTCCCATCGCCATCGCGACGTCGCCGAACATGATCGCCATGTGGAAACCTTCGGCGCGCGGTTCAAGCAAGCCGAAGCGCTGGTAAAGTCCGAGCGCAGCCGCGCCTACCGCGCCTACACACAGGCCGTACCAGAACCAGTCCCCCTTCGGCTTGCCGAGTGCTACCAGCCCGATGACGGGCATGACCAGCACAGCCTTGACCGGGTTTTCGATAAACCGCGGGTCGATACCCGTCAACAGCATCGATGCCCCAGCCAGCACAAAATACAGTGCAAAGGCGGAGACGATGCTGCCGGTGGATTGGAAGAGGGCGCCGCGTTCGTTCCACAAGCGGCGGGCATACCACGCGCTTCCGGCGAGGACCGCGATTTCAATCAGCGAGATGCCTACGCGCGTGGTGAGCGCGAGCGCAGGCAGCAGGAACAGTGCGCAGGAAAAGGCCAGCGTGGTACGGTCGGGGCGTATCTTCAATGGCCCTTGACGACGGTGCCCGGCTTCAGGCGGTACACCGTGCCGCAGTAGGGGCACTTGCCTTCACCGTGCTGCTCCAGCGGCAGGTAGACGCGCGGATGCGAGGACCAGATCGGCATGGCCGGATTCGGGCAGTATGCCGGCAGGTCCTTGCCGTCGAGTTCGACGTAGCTCATGGTTTGTTTTGCTTGGGTCATGTTGATCTTGAATGAATTAAACCAGGGTGAGCCAGTGCTGGTATTGCGGCACCTTGCCGGCGACGACGTCGAAGAACAGCGACTGCAGCTTTTCGGTGATCGGGCCGCGCTTGCCTTCGCCGATCTGGCGGTTGTCGAGTTCACGGATCGGCGTGATCTCCGCAGCGGTGCCGGTGAAGAAGGCTTCGTCGCAGCAGTACATCTCGTCGCGAGTGATGCGTTTCTCGATTACCTGATAGCCGAGGTCGCGCGCCATCGTGATTACTGCGTCGCGCGTGATGCCGTCGAGGCAGGAGGCGAGGTCGGGCGTGTAAATCTTGCCGTTTTTGATGACGAAGACGTTTTCACCGGAACCTTCCGAGACGTAGCCGTCGGTATCGAGCAGCAGCGCTTCGTCGTAGCCGTCGGCCAGCGCTTCCTGGTTGGCGAGGATGGAGTTGATGTAATAGCCGCACGCCTTGGCGCGCACCAGCGACACGTTCACATGGTGGCGGCTGAACGACGAGGTTTTGACACGGATGCCCTTGGCCATGCCGTCTTCGCCGAGGTAAGCGCCCCACGGCCATGCCGCGATCGCAACGTGAATGGTATTGCCCTTGGCCGATACGCCGAGCTTTTCGGAGCCGATCCAGACCAGCGGGCGGATGTAGCAGGATTCGAGCTTGTTCTCGCGCACGACCTGCTTCTGCGCTTCCATGATCGTCTCCATCTCGAATGGAATCTTCAGCTGGAAGATCTTGGCCGAGTTGAACAGGCGCTGGGTATGTTCCTTCAGGCGGAAGATCGCCGGACCCTTGTCCGTCTGGTAAGCGCGCACGCCCTCGAAAACGCCCATGCCGTAATGGAGCGTGTGGGTCAGCACGTGGATCGTGGCGTCGCGCCACTCGATCAGTTCGCCGTCTTTCCAGATTTTTCCGTCGCGGTCGGACATGGACATGGTGAATCTCCAGATATTTTTGCAAAACCTCGATTTTAGCCCAGAGCCTGCTTCAGTAGGGAGTGTCCGCCGCCCGATTGCCAGAAGGGCCGCATGCAGCGTTGCTCGTCGTAGCAGGGAGCCACCCTGCGTCCTCCTCGCGCCTTGCCTGCAGTCTTTCTGGCAATCGGGCGGCGGACACTCCCTGCTGAAGCAGGGTCTCGTCCGGCAGGGTCGAAAATTGATCTGTACAATGTGCAGCGTGTTCTTTGCAGCCGTCCACCCCCGGACTGGCGCGGATGGGAATCTCGACATTCCGCAAGCGGAACCGCTCCAGCTGATCAATCACTCATGCCGCGACTTCATTGGCGCGGCCGTCTTTCTCGATAATGAACAACACGAATGCGGACGCCTTGCGCGCGAAAGCCACCGACCCGGAACGGGAGGCCTTTCGCGCGGGCTTCAAGATTACCGTCGCCACCATGCCGGGCATTTTCGCCTGGGGCATGGTGACCGGCATGGCCATGATGAAATCCGGCCTGACGATCTGGCAGGCACTGGGCATGACATTCATCGTATTCGCCGGCTCGGCGCAACTGGCATCGCTGCCGCTGATTGCGGCCAACGTGCCGGTGTGGGTCGTGTTCCTGACCGCGCTCGTGGTCAATCTGCGTTTCGTCATCTTCGCCGCCGCGGTCGGCCCTCACTTTGCCCATTTGCCGTGGTACAAGCGGCTCTGGCACGGCTATTTCAATGCCGACATCACCATGGGCCTGTTCCCGCAGCGCTTCCCGGCAGAGACGATTCATCGCACCGAAGGCAAGGTCGGCTTTTTCACCGGCATCGGCTATCCCAACTGGTGTGCCTGGCAGGTGGGCTCGGTGGCGGGCATCCTGCTCGCGAGCCAGATTCCGCAGGAATGGGGCATCGGCTATGCAGGTACGCTTGCCTTGCTGGCGGTGACCATTCCGCTCACCATCAATGCGGCGGCGCTCGCCGGTGTCGTCGTCTCCGGCGCGGTGGCGATTGCTGCCGCCGGACTGCCGTTCCGGCTGGGGCTGCTGGTGGCTGTGATCGTCGGCATGATTGCCGCGATGATCGTCGATGCCTTTCTCGATAACAGCAAGGAGCCGAAATGAGTGCGACTGATGTCTGGCTGACAATTCTTCTCCTGCTGGTGGCGACCATCCTCACGCGTTGCTCCTTTTTCCTTTTGGGCCATCGCGTCAAGCTGCCGCCCAAGGTGCAGCATGCCTTGCGCTATGCACCTGCTGCAGCGCTGGCGGCCATCGTGGTGCCGGACCTGCTGTTGTCCAACGGACAGCTGGCGATCACCTGGACGAATCCGAAACTCATGGCCGGACTTGGCGCTACAGTGTTCTTCCTGACAACCCGTCACCTGCTCGGCACCATCATTGCCGGAATGGCATTGTTCACTTTGCTGCGGGTCATGTTGTGAAAAGAAAACCGTTTTTCGCGGTTATGCGCTGCGGTAAAATAGCGGTTTTTCCATTCTTTCAATAACTTGTCCGGCCGCCATGCAATTCAACCGCCTCAGTGACCTCATCGCCCGTAACCAGCTTCAGGGAAAACGCGTTTTCATTCGTGCTGATCTGAACGTCCCGCAGGACGACGCCGGTAACATCACCGAAGACACCCGCATCCGTGCTTCCGTGCCGGCGATCCAGCAGGCGCTTGCCGCCGGGGCCGCTGTGATGGTGACTTCCCACCTCGGCCGTCCGACCGAAGGCGAGTTCAAGCCGGAAGATTCGCTGGCACCGATCGCCAAGCGCCTGTCCGAACTGCTGGGCAAGCCGGTTGAGCAGACGCAGAACTGGGTCGACGGCGTCGATGTCGCGCCGGGCCAGGTCGTGCTGCTGGAAAATTGCCGCGTCAACAAGGGCGAAAAGAAGAACAGCGACGAACTCGCGCAGAAGATGGCGAAGCTGTGCGACGTCTACGTGAACGACGCCTTCGGTACTGCGCACCGTGCTGAAGCCACCACCCATGGCATCGCCAAGTTTGCGCCGATCGCCTGCGCCGGCCCGCTCCTGGCAGCGGAACTCGACGCGTTGGGCAAGGCGCTCGGCCAGCCGGCGCGTCCGCTGGCAGCCATCGTTGCCGGTTCGAAAGTATCGACCAAATTGACTATCCTGAAATCGCTGGCCGACAAGGTCGACAACCTGATCGTCGGCGGCGGCATTGCCAACACCTTCATGCTGGCCGCCGGCCTGAAGATCGGCAAGTCGCTTGCTGAGGCTGATCTCGTCAGCGAAGCGAAAGCCATCATCGATATGATGGCCAAGCGCGGCGCATCGGTGCCGATCCCGGTCGACGTCGTATGCGCGAAGGAATTTGCCGCGACGGCTGCCGCGACCGTGAAGGACGTGAAGGATGTGGCCGACGACGACATGATTCTCGACATCGGCCCGAAGACCGCCGCCCAGCTGGCAGACCAGATCGCCAAGGCCGGCACGGTCGTGTGGAACGGCCCGGTCGGCGTGTTCGAGTTCGACCAGTTCGGCGAAGGCACGAAGACGCTGGCGACGGCAATCGCCAACTCGAAGGCGTTCTCGATCGCCGGCGGCGGCGACACGCTCGCCGCGATCGCCAAGTACAACATTGCCGACAAGGTCGGCTACATCTCGACCGGCGGCGGCGCCTTCCTCGAATTCCTCGAAGGCAAGACACTCCCGGCAGTCGAGATCCTGCAGCAGCGCGCAGCGTAAAGACAAGGCTGCGGCGGCCGTGGGAAACAGCAACAACTTCATTTTCGCCGCAGCAGACTGAGGTTTCCCGACATGGAAAGAGCCACCAAGATAGTCGCCACCATCGGTCCGGCTTCCAGTGATTTTGACACGCTGGTACGCATGATCGATGCGGGCATTGACGTTGTTCGTCTCAATTTTTCGCATGGCAAGGCGCAGGATCATATCGATCGCGCAAAGCTGGTGCGCGAAGCGGCGGCGAAAGTGGGCAGGACGGTGGCCATCATGGCCGACCTGCAGGGGCCGAAGATCCGCATCGGCAAGTTCGAGCACGGCAAGGTCTTCCTCGAGAATGGCAGCAAGTTCATCCTCGACGCCGATTGTCCGCTGGGCGACCAGGCGCGCGTCGGCCTCGACTACAAGGAACTGCCGCGCGACCTGAAGCCGAACGACGTGCTGTTGCTGAATGACGGCCTGATCGTGCTGGTGGTCGATTCCATCGTCGGCAATGCCATCCACACCACCGTCAAGATCGGCGGCGACCTGTCCAACAACAAGGGTATCAATCGTCTCGGAGGGGGCCTGTCCGCGCCGGCGCTGACCGCCAAGGACATGGACGACATCAAGACGGCGATGGAAATCCAGGTGGATTACATCGCCGTTTCCTTTCCGAAAAACGCAACCGACATGATCATGGCGCGCCAGCTGGCGAACATCGCCGGCGAAGCGACACGCCACAGGGCGCAGATGATCGCGAAGATCGAGCGCGCCGAAGCGATTCCGTTGCTGCAGGAAATCCTCGACGCTTCCGACGGCATCATGGTTGCGCGCGGCGATCTCGCGGTCGAGGTGGGCAATGCCGCCGTTCCTGCCTTGCAGAAGCGCATGATTTCGATGGCACGCGCATCGAACAAGCTCGCGATCACTGCCACGCAGATGATGGAGTCGATGATCGTCAATGCGGTGCCCACGCGCGCGGAAGTGTCCGACGTGGCGAACGCCGTGCTCGACGGCACCGACGCCGTGATGACGTCGGCGGAAACGGCTTCCGGCAAGTATCCGGTGGAAACCGTCGCCATCATGGCGGCAATCTGCCTGGAAGCCGAAAAGTCCGACGTGGTGAAGCTCGACACCGACTTCCTCAACGCCACTTTCACCCGCATCGACCAATCCATTGCTTACGGCGCGCTGTTCACCGCCTACCACCTGCGTGTGAAAGCCATTGCCGCCTTGACCGAGTCCGGGTCGACCGCGCTCTGGATGAGCCGGCATAACATTGATATTCCCATCTACGCGCTGACGCCGTCGCTCGGCACCCAGCGCAAGGCCGCGCTGTATCGCAACGTGCGGACCTTTGAGATGGCGCATTGCACCGACCGCGAAGCTGCGCTGAAAGCCGCGCAGGATTTGCTGCTCGCCAAAGGCGTCGTTCACAAGGGTGACATGATTGTCGTCACCTGGGGCGAGCCGATGGGACAGGTCGGCGGTACCAACGCCCTCAAGATCATGAAGATCGGCGAATATCAGGATTAAATCCAGGATCAACTGAATACAACAACCATATAAAACATAAAACGCACGCTACCGGTTTCAACATCAGGAGAATTAACATGCCACTCGTATCCATGCGCCAACTGCTCGACCATGCCGCTGAAAACGGCTATGGTCTGCCGGCATTCAACGTCAACAACCTGGAACAGGTCACCGCCATCATGGAAGCGGCCGATGAAGTCGGCGCGCCGGTGATCATGCAAGCCTCCGCGGGCGCCCGCAAGTACGCCGGCGAAGCCTTCCTGCGCCACCTGATTTCCGCTGCGGTCGAAGCCTATCCGCATATTCCCGTCGTGATGCACCAGGACCACGGCCAGTCGCCGGCGGTCTGCATGGCCGCTATCAAATCGGGCTTCACCTCCGTCATGATGGACGGCTCGCTGATGGAAGACGGCAAGTCCGTCGCCAGCTACGAGTACAACGTCGACGTCTCGCGCGAGGTCGTGAAGTTTTCGCACGCGATCGGCGTAACTGTCGAAGCTGAACTCGGCGTGCTCGGCTCGTTGGAAACCATGAAGGGCGACAAGGAGGACGGCCACGGTGCGGAAGGCACCATGACGCGCGAACAGCTGCTGACCGACGTCAACCAGGCTGCCGACTTCGTCAAGCTGACCCAGTGCGACGCGCTGGCGATCGCCATCGGCACATCGCACGGCGCCTACAAGTTCTCGCGCAAGCCGACCGGTGACATCCTTGCCATCGAGCGCATCAAGGAAATCCACGCACGCATTCCGAACACCCACCTCGTGATGCACGGTTCCTCTTCCGTGCCGCAAGACTTGCTGGCCGAGATCCGCCAGTTCGGCGGCGACATGAAGGAAACCTATGGCGTGCCGGTCGAGGAAATCCAGGAAGGCATCAAGCACGGCGTGCGCAAGATCAACATCGACACCGACATCCGCCTGGCGATGACGGCTGCAATCCGCCGTTTCTTTGCCGAGAACCCGTCCAAGTTCGATCCGCGCGAATACCTGAAGCCGGCACGTGAAGCCGCCAAGAAGATCTGCAAGTCGCGCTTCGTCGCTTTCGGCTGCGAAGGCCAGGCCGGCAAGATCAAGACGATCCCGCTGGAAAAGATGGCGGAAAAGTACAAGAAGGGTGAATTGGCGCAGATCGTGCAGTAAAATTACGCTTTAGAAACAAGCACTAAGGAGCCGCGCAGGGATAAGTTGCACAATTTGGCTAGCCGTAGCGGGCGCGCTGCGGCGTTGCTCGTCGTCGCCATAACACCACTATGGCTTCTCCTCCCGCCTTGCATCGCATACCGCTACGACCGCCAAATTGCACAACTTATCCCTGCGCGGCTCCCGACCGGCGGCGTGTCATGGCACTGCCGCCGTTTAGTTTTTTGGAAAGCCCCTTATGAAAAGCCTCTACCAGTCTGATATCAAGTCCCTCAAGCTGCTCGGCCGTGGCAAGGTGCGCGACAACTACGCCGTCGGCGACGACAAGATCCTGATCGTCACCACCGACCGCCTGTCGGCATTCGATGTCGTGATGAACGAGCCCATCCCCGGCAAGGGCATGGTGCTCAACCAGATGACCGATTTCTGGTTCGGCAAGCTCGGCCATATCGTGGCTAACCACACGACCGGCGTCGCACCGGAAAGCGTGGTCGCTGCGGACGAAGTGGAGCAGGTGAAGGGCCGCGCGATCGTTGCCAAGCGCCTGAAGCCTATCCTGGTGGAGGCGGTAGTGCGCGGCTACATCATCGGTTCGGGCTGGAAGGATTACCAGGCAACCGGCTCGATTTGCGGCATTCCGCTGCCGCAAGGCTTGCGCATGGCTGACAAGCTGGCCGAGCCCATCTTCACGCCGGCGGCCAAGGCCGATCTCGGCGAGCATGACGAGAACATCAGCTTCGCCGATATGGAAAGCCGCATCGGCAAGGAACTCGCGAACAAGATCCGCGACATCAGCATCCAGCTATACAAGACCGCTGCCGACTATGCAGCGACCAAGGGCATCATCATCGCCGATACCAAGTTCGAGTTCGGCCTCGACGACAATGGCGTGCTGCACCTGATGGATGAAGTGCTGACCGCCGACTCCTCGCGCTTCTGGCCTGCGGACTCCTATGCGCCCGGCATGTCGCCGCCGTCCTTCGACAAGCAGTTCGTGCGCGACTACCTCGAGACGCTGAAGGACTGGAACAAGACCGCGCCGGCGCCGGCCTTGCCCGCCGACGTCATCGAAAAGACCGCTGCCAAGTACCGCGAGGCATTGCAGCGCCTGACGGGCGAAACCCTCAAGGACTGACATGAGCGAGAAGACTGCAAGCACGCCGCTGGTCGGCATCATCATGGGTTCTTCTTCGGATTGGGAAGTGATGCAGCACGCGGTCGCAGTGCTGAAGGATTTCGGCGTGCCGCATGAAGCGCAGGTGATTTCCGCGCATCGCATGCCGGACCAGATGTTTGCGTATGCCGAATCGGCACGCGAGCGCGGCCTGCGCGCCATCATCGCCGGTGCTGGTGGCGCTGCCCACCTGCCGGGCATGGTCGCTGCGAAGACCATCGTGCCGGTGCTCGGCGTGCCTGTGCCCTCCAAGTACTTGCGCGGAGAGGATTCGCTGCTTTCCATCGTGCAGATGCCCAAGGGCGTTCCGGTGTCCACCTTCGCCATCGGCGAAGCCGGTGCGGCGAATGCAGCGCTGACGGCAATCGCCATCCTTGCAACAACTGATGATCAACTGGCTGCCCGTCTGCAGGAATTCCGTGCGAAGCAGACGCAAGCCGCGCTCGACATGAAATTGCCGGTATGAACCAGAAGTTGCCCGCCTTTCTTCCTTCCGCATCGCCTGCAACCTGGCTGGGCGTGATGGGCGGCGGCCAGCTCGGCCGCATGTTCGTGCATGCCGCGCAGATGATGGGATACAAGGTCGCGGTACTGGAACCGGCGCAGGATTGCCCTGCGGGCCATGCTGCCGATCACCTGATATGCGCCGGCTACACGGACGAAAAGGCGCTGGCCGAACTCGCCGCGCAATGCGTCGCCGTCACGACTGAATTCGAAAACGTGCCGGCGCAAAGCATGGCCTTCCTCGCCGAGCGCACCTTCGTTGCGCCGTCGTCGGCCTGCGTTTCGGTAGCGCAAAGCCGCATCGAGGAAAAGCGCTTCTTTACCGGCAGCGCGCCGAAGTCCGGCGTGCTGCCGGCGCCGCACAAGATCATCGCCTCGGAAGCAGACATCGCGGCCATTGCCGACGATCTGCTGCCCGGCATCCTGAAAACGGTGCGCATGGGCTATGACGGTAAGGGACAGGTGCGCGTCAAGACGCGCGACGATGTGCGTGCCGCATTTGCATCCATGGGCAACGTGACTTGCCTGCTGGAAAAGATGCTGCCGCTGGCGTATGAAGTGTCGGTACTGACGGCGCGCGGTGCGGATGGCAAATCGGTGGTCTACCCGATCGCCGAGAACGTGCATCGCGATGGAATCCTCTTTACGACCACCGTACCAGGTCCGAACGTGACGCCGGAATGCGCGCGCAAGGCGCAGGATGCGGCGCTGGTGTTGATCGAGGAACTCGGTTACGTCGGCGTGCTGTGCATCGAGTTCTTCGTGCTGCATGACGGATCGCTGGTGGTCAATGAGATGGCGCCGCGTCCGCACAACAGCGGCCACTACACCATCGATGCCTGCGTCACCAGCCAGTTCGCGCAACAGGCCCGCGCGATGGCGCGCTTGCCGCTGGGCGACGTGCGCCAGCATTCTCCGGCAGTGATGCTCAATATACTGGGCGACGTCTGGTTCGAAGGCGGCAGCGAGGACAACGACAAGCCGCGTGAACCGGCCTGGGACAAGGTGCTGGCGCTGCCCGGCGCCAATCTGCATTTGTACGGCAAGGACGACCCGCGGCGCGGCCGCAAGATGGGCCACATCACCTTCGTTGCGCCGACGCTGGTCGAAGCGCAGGACAGCCTGCGTGCCGCATGCGGCATCCTCGGCATTCCCCTCTGAGGCAGCATGACTTCGATCGACCGGCACGCCATTGAGCAAGCC
>DASVLM010000690.1:0-4561 GCA_036384875.1 Noviherbaspirillum sp. | reverse complement strand
GTTCGTACCTTGAGGTCGCATGAGCATTTGCGGCAGATCGGCGTGACCCAGCGGATCGCGCGCCCCGGCAGGGGAAAGGCTGCGTGGATCACGGAGTATGTCTGCGAGCTGTGTGAAACGGAATGGCAGCATGTGGACGATCCTTGCGATCGTCATGCGGGATGGTCGATCCTGCGTGTGCCGGAATATTTCGGATAAAAAAAAGCCCGCGACCTTGCGGTTGCGGGCTAAATCCAATTCAAGGAGAGTTGGAGGAGACAGGTGTAATCATAGTGCGCTGCATCATTTCCGTCTGCTTTATTGTCGTGATAACAGACATTCACAAGAACAATATCTGGCGGGAAATGAAAAGCCCGCGCAGTTAGCGCTGCGCGGGCTGTTGTCTCCTGCATCCTGGAATGGATTTTTTTTTTGGTGCAGGCGCATGTTACACCGGCATTTCGGCAATTTCGCTGTCAGACTGATAATTGCTTTCTTTATGGCGAAGGGGCGCTGGCATCAGAGCGCCAATCGCTTGTCCTTGTCTGTCCTCAATTGGCGTCACGCCTGATTGCCTTTTCATTAAACAAGGTAAATAAAAATTTTCGTTTTTGGATGAAAATGGCATTTCATGCCGTCTTGAGTCCTATCGTTCTGCCTGGCACCTCATCGGCGCGGCTCACACAGCGGGCGCCTTCCACTTAGGAGACTTTCGAGAATGATGAAATGCGGAAAACCGACCTTGTTGAAAGCCGGATTGCTTGCGATGCTTTGCACTTGTGCCGGCATTGCCTCGGCAGCGAAAACGCTGGTGTTCTGTTCCGAAGGCAGTCCGGAAGGCTTCAATCCGCAGTTCTTCACCACGGGCATTACCATGGATGCCTCCTCGGTGCCGATGTTCAACCGCCTGGTCGAATTCGATCTTGGTACCACCAACATCGTCCCGGCACTTGCCGAATCCTGGGACATTTCCGGGGATGGCCTGACCTACACCTTCAAGCTGCGCAAGGGCGTGAAGTTCCATAGCAATGCGCGCTTCAAGCCGACGCGCGACTTCAATGCCGACGACGTGCTCTTCACCTATAACCGGATGGCAGACCCGAACCATCCCTTCCACAAGGTAACGCCGGGCCAGACCTTTGCCTACTTCGAGGACATGGGCATCGCCAAGATCGTGGACAAGCTGGAGAAGGTCGACGACTACACCGTGCGCTTCAGGCTGAAGCATCCGGAAGCGCCATTCCTGGCTGACATGGCAATGGATTTCATGTCCATGCATTCCGCCGAATATGCCGACAAAATGAAAGCGGCCGGCACGCCGGACGTGATCGATCGCGAGCCGATCGCCACCGGCGCCTTCCAGTTCGTGTCGTACCAGAAGGACGCAATCATCCGCTACAAGGCATTCGACCAGTATTGGGGTGGACGTCCGAAGATCGACAACCTGATCTACGCGATCACGCCCGATGCGTCGGTGCGCTACGCCAAGCTGAAGGCCGGCGAGTGCCAGGTCATGGCGCTGCCCAAGCCGGCGGATGTGGCGTTGATGAAGAACGATCCCCACATCAAGCTGCTCTCGCAGGAAGGACTGAACGTCGGTTACATCGGCGTCAATGTCGAGAAGAAGCCGTTCGACAACAAGCTGGTGCGCCAGGCGCTGTCGATGGCCGTCGACAAGCAGGCCATCCTGAAGGCTGTCTATCAAGGCGCCGGCCAGGTCGCGAAGAATCCAATTCCGCCAACGCTGTGGGGCTACAACGACAAGATCAAGGATTATCCGTATGACCCGGCCAAGGCAAAGGAATTGCTCGCCAAGGCCGGTTATCCGAACGGCGTCGAAGTCGAATTGTGGTACTTGCCGGTGACCCGTCCTTACAACCCGGACGGCAAGCGCATGGCTGAACTCGTCCAGGCAGACTGGGCCAAGATCGGCGTCAAGACGAAGCTGGCCACCTACGAATGGGGCGAATACCGCAAGCGCAGCAAGGTCGGCGAACAGCACGCGATGATGTACGGCTGGAACGGCGATAACGGCGACCCCGACAACTTCTTCGTTCCCTTGCTAGGGTGCGAAGCCGTCAAGGGCGGCGGCAATGTCACCCGCTGGTGCAACAAGCAATACGAAGACCTGGTGCAGAAAGCCAAGGGCACGACGAAGCAGTCCGAGCGCGCAAAGTTCTACGAGAAGGCACAGGAAATCGTCCACGAGGAAGCGCCGTGGATTCCGATCGCCCATTCGCTGCGTTACACGCCGGTCCGCAAGGAAGTCGTCAACTTCAAGATGGACCCGACGGCCCACCATTACTTCCGCCAGGTCGACCTGGAAAAGTAAGACGGCAATGCCCGGATTCCTCTTGCGCCGGCTGGCGCTGGTGATTCCGACCTTTCTCGGAATCACGCTGCTCGTCTTCGCGCTGATTCACCTGATTCCGGGCGATGCCGTGGAAGCGCTCTCCGGCGAGCATGGCATGGACCCGGAGCGCTACGCCCGTCTGCTGCACGAGTTCGGTCTCGACCGTCCGCTGTATGTGCAGTACTTCGACTACCTCTGGAACGTGCTCCGCGGCGATCTCGGCCGTTCCATCGTCACCCACGAGCCCGTTCTTTCCGAATTCCGTACGCTGTTTCCCGCGACGCTGGAACTGTCGCTGTGCGCAATCCTTCTCGCCGTAGTCATCGGCCTGCCAGCGGGAATACTTGCTGCACTGAAGCGCAATACCGTGCTCGACTACTCGGTGATGGGCATCTCGCTGACCGGCTACTCGATGCCGATCTTCTGGTGGGCGCTGCTGCTCATCCTGCTGTTCTCGGTGACGCTCGGCTGGACGCCGGTCTCGGGCCGCATCGACATCCTGTATGACCTGCCGCCGGTCACCGGCTTCATGCTGATCGACAGCCTGATCTCCGGCGAGGAGGGCGCGTTTCGCTCGGCGCTGTCGCATCTCGTGTTGCCGGCAATTGCGCTTGGCACGATTCCGCTGGCGGTGATTGCGCGCATGACGCGTTCGGCGATGCTCGAAGTGCTGCGCGAAGATTACGTACGCACTGCGCGCGCCAAGGGCCTGTCGCGTACGCGCGTGGTGCTGGTGCATGCGTTGCGCAATGCACTGATCCCGGTCATCACGGTGATCGGCCTGCAGGTCGGCACGCTGCTGGCCGGCGCGATACTCACTGAAACCATCTTCTCCTGGCCGGGCATTGGCAAGTGGCTGGTGGAAGCCATCCATCGCCGCGATTATCCTGTGGTGCAGGGCGGCATATTGATGTCGGCAACCATCATCATTCTCGTCAACCTGCTGGTCGACCTGCTGTACGGCGTGGTCAATCCGCGTATTCGCCATCAGTCATGAACCACGCCGCCATTACCCATGCACCGCCGCATCCTTTGCGCGAATTCTGGGACTATTTTCGCCAGAATCGCGGCGCGGTGATCGGGCTTGCGACTGTCATGCTGCTGGTATTCGTGGCGGTCTTCGCCGACGTGATTGCGCCACATTCGCCAATCGAACAATATCGCGACGCTACCCTGGTGCCGCCAATGTGGCAGCAGGGCGGCAACGCAAGTTTCGTACTGGGCACCGATCCGGTTGGCCGCGATATGCTGTCGCGACTGATTCATGGCACACGTCTGTCGCTCGTCATCGGCCTGGTTTCCGTCGTGCTCTCGCTCGGCGGCGGCATCGTGCTCGGCATGCTTGCCGGTTTTTTCCGCGGCGCGACCGAGGTAGCGGTGATGCGGCTGATGGACATCATGCTCGCGCTGCCCAGTCTGCTGCTGGCGATCGCCGTCGTTGCCATTCTCGGGCCCGGCCTCATCAACGCCATGTACGCCATCGCTATCGTGCTGCTGCCGCACTATGCGCGCCTGACGCGCGCCGCAGTGATTGGCGAATTGTCCAAGGACTATGTAAATGCGTCGCGCATCGCGGGCGCCGGCACGCTGCGCCTGATGTTCAATACGGTGTTGCCGAACTGCGCTGCGCCGCTCATCGTGCAGGCTACGCTCGGCTTTTCGACGGCGATCCTGGATGCCGCCGCACTTGGCTTCCTCGGACTCGGTGCGCAGCCGCCAAGGCCGGAGTGGGGTTCCATGCTTGCGAGCGCACTCGAATTCATCCAGAGCGCGTGGTGGGTCGTGACGTTTCCCGGCCTCGCCATCCTCGTCTGCGTGCTCGCCTTCAACCTCATGGGCGACGGCTTGCGTGACGCCCTCGATCCGAAATTGAAGCGATAAGCATGGCACTGCTCGATATCAAGAATCTGCGCGTCGAATTCGGTTCGGCTGCATACCCGTTCACTGCAGTCGACGGCCTTGACTTGACGGTGGAGCAGGGCGAAGTCATCGGCATTGTTGGTGAGTCCGGCTCCGGTAAGAGCGTGACCTCGCTCGCATTAATGGGCCTCATCGACTACCCCGGCCGCGTGAGAGCAGACCGCATGTTCTTCGACGGCCGCGACTTGTTGAACATGAAGGACAGCGAACGCCGCGCCATGCTGGGCAAGGACATCGCGATGATCTTCCAGGATCCGATGACCAGCCTCAATCCCTGCTACACCGTCGCTTACCAGTTGATGGAAACGC
>DASVLM010000689.1:0-1855 GCA_036384875.1 Noviherbaspirillum sp. | reverse complement strand
GGTATGGCTAGAACCTCGATTTTCGCACGTGTTCGACGTGAAGATTTTATTTCGGCCGGAACGCGTCCGCTTCGAGCCCGTGCGCGCTCAACTTGCGGTACAACGACGACAAGGTCACGTCCAGTTCGGCGCATACGGCTTGCAAGTCGCCGCGGCTGCTGCGCAGGGCCGAAACCAGCAGCACGCGTTCAATGGCGGCAACGGAGTCCTTGAGCGAACGAGCCCCTTGCGCAGAATCGGGTTCGCGTTCCCCTTCGATAAGCGGCAAGCCGAGCGCGGTGCGTTCGGCGGCGTTCTTGAGTTCGCGCACGTTGCCGGGCCAGCTGTGCGAGAGCAGGCGTTCGCGCACTTCGCGGCCCGGCTCGATATGTGGCGCTTCGAAGCGTATAAGCGCCAGATCGAGAAAGTTCTGGAACAGCAAGGGGATATCTTCCAGCCGCTCGCGCAAAGGTGGCAACTGCAGGGCGACTACGTTGAGGCGGTAAAACAGATCGGAGCGGAATTTTCCTTGTTCGACCAGTGCCTTGATGTCGTTGTTGGTGGCGGCGACCACGCGTATGTTGACCGGCAATACCTTGTTCGAGCCGATGCGCTCGATTTCGCGCTCCTGCAGCACGCGCAGCAGCTTTGCTTGCATCGCAAAGGGCATGCTGTCGATTTCATCGAGGAAGAGCGTGCCGTGGTGCGCATGCTCGATCTTGCCGATGCGCTGCTTTTGCGCGCCGGTGAAGGCGCCGGCTTCATGGCCGAACAATTCGCTCTCGAACAGGGCTTCGGGAATGGCGCCGCAATTAACCGCGACGAAGTTGCCGCTGCGTTTGCTGAAGCTGTGGATCAGGTGCGCCACCAGTTCCTTGCCGGTACCGGTTTCCCCCGATACCAGCACGTCGGCGGGTGTGGGCGCGATGCGCAGGATGGTGCTGCGCAGTCGTTGCATCACGGCGCTTTCGCCGCACAGCGTGGAGCTGATGCCGGAGGCTTCAGACAGGCTGGCGCGCAGCGTGCGGTTTTCCATCACCAGGCGGCGTTTTTCCGCCGCGCGGCGCAGCGTGGCGACCAGCCGGTCATTGGAAAACGGCTTTTCGATGAAGTCGTAGGCGCCGCATTGCATGGCTTGCACCGCCGTCGGCACGTTGCCGTGCGCGGTCATCATCACGACCGGCAGTTCGCTATCGAGTTCACCGCAACGCTTGATGACTTCGACGCCGTTCATGCCTGGCAATTGCAGGTCGGTCAGCACGGCATCGGGCCCGGCCTGCTGCAGGCGTGCCATGGCATCTTCGGCATTGGCGAAACTTTCGACTTCGAATTCGGCCAACTGGAGCACCAGTTCCAGGCTTTCCCGGAAACCGGACTGGTCTTCGATCACCACAATCTTGAATTTGGCTTCGCTCATCGGCATCCGTGCCTGTCTTGACTCATGCTGCCTGCACCACGGGAATGCTCAAGGTGAATTCTGCGCCGCCCTCGGCGTGGTTGGCCACTTCGATCGAACCGTTCATCGACGCCAGCGATTCGGCGCTGATCGACAGACCCAGTCCGAGGCCGTCCGGCTTGGTGGTGAAGAAGGGTTCCATGATGCGTTCCAGCACCTCCGGGGCCAGGCCCGGGCCGTTGTCGCGTATGGAAAGGCGAACGCGTTCTCCGTCGAGCCGCGTCTTCATCCGTACCGACTTGAGCTGCCGGCCGTTCATGGCGTCGCAAGCATTCAAGACGATGTTGGCGATCGCGAGACTGAGCCGTTCAGAATCGACCAGTACCGAAACCGGCTCGATGTCCTCGTGGTAATCGACCTTTTCCATGTCGAGCTGATGCAGGTAAAGCTGGCGCGCGTCTTCCATCACGTCGTGCAGCG
>DASVLM010000688.1:0-1742 GCA_036384875.1 Noviherbaspirillum sp. | reverse complement strand
GTGCCGGGCTATTTCATGGTGCTCGCGCAATTTCCGTTGAGTGCCAACGGGAAGGTCGACCGCAAGCAGCTGCCGATGCCGGAAACGCCGGCCGCAATAACGGAATATGTGGCGCCAGGCTCGCCGCTCGAAGAATTGGTGGCCGGAATCTGGGCCGATGTGCTGGCGCTGGAGCGGGTTGGCGTGGAAGATAACTTCTTTCAAATCGGCGGTCATTCGCTTTTGGCGATGCGTCTTTTGGCGCGCATCCAGGAAGCGGTACAAATCGAACTGACGCCACGGCAATTATTCGATGCCCCCACCGTGGCGGCGATGTGCCGCATGGTCGAAGAAGCGATTCTGCGTCAAATCGAATCCATGTCCGAAGAGGAAGCGCTGGCGCTGACTCATGCAACCGATAACTAGAACAGAAGCAACTCATGAAGACCGAATCCTCACTCTCCGCCGGCAAGCAGGCTCTACTGGATAAGTGGCTGAGCGGCAAGGTGCGCACAGCAACGGGCATTGCGCGCCGCGGTGATACGACCGGGCCCGTTGCCTTGTCATTCGCCCAGCAACGCCTGTGGTTCATCGACCAGTTCGAGCCGGACAGCCCTCTTTACAATATGCCTGCGGCATTGCGTCTTCTGGGGCGGCTGGAGAGGCACGTGCTCGAGCGCACGCTCGATGAAGTAGTGCGGCGTCATGAGGCGCTACGCACCCATTTCGAAATGCGGGAAGACGAGCCGTGCCAGGTCATCCGCGATGTCGGGCTTTGCCTCGACGTAATCGATCTGAGCGGCCTTCCAGAAGCGCAACGTGAAGCCGACATGCGCTTGCATGTCGAAGAGGAAGCGCTGCAACCTTTTGATCTGGGCGCCGGCCCCCTGATCCGTGCCAAGCTCCTGCGTCTCGGTATGGAGGAGCACGTACTATTATTCACCATGCACCATATCGTTTCCGACGGTTGGTCAATGGGGATACTAGTCAACGAAGTCGTCGCAATCTACACCGCTTTTGTGCAGGGCGAACCTTCGCCCTTGCCCGAGCTGGCCGTGCAGTATCCCGACTTTGCAATTTGGCAGCGTCAGGTGCTCGGTGGCGATGGTTTGCAAAAACAGATCGCTTACTGGCGCGCGCAATTGTCCGGTGCGCCCGGCCTGCTGAACCTGCCCGTCGACCGTCCGCGTCCCGCGATGCAGACCCATCATGGCGCGCATCACTACTTCGATGTGGATGCTGCCTTGACTGAAGGTCTCAATGCGCTCGGCAAGCGCCATCAGGCAAGCATGTTCATGCTGCTCAATGCGGCACTTGCAATTTTATTGTCGCGCCATGCGGGCCAGGACGATGTGTGCATAGGAACGCCGATCGCCAACCGCAAGATGCCGGAACTGGAGCCTCTGATCGGTTTCTTCGCCAATACCCTGGTGATGCGCACGCTGGTGAACGAAAACGAAAGCTTTGTCGACTTGTTGGGGCGCGTACGCCGGACCGCGCTCGACGCCTATGCGCATCAGGATCTGCCCTTCGAGCAACTGGTGGAGGCGCTCAAGCCCGAACGTCAAGCCAGTTATTCGCCGCTATTCCAGGTCATGCTGGCCCTGCAAAATACCACGCCATCGAAGATTGATCTGCCGGGGTTGGTGCTTGAACCCATCGCTGCGGAACGCGTGACTGCCAAATTCGATTTGATGCTCAATGCCGTCGAAGTGGGCGGGCTCTTGTCTTGCCACTTCGAATACAACACCGACTTGTTCGAT
>DASVLM010000687.1:0-2738 GCA_036384875.1 Noviherbaspirillum sp. | reverse complement strand
CACGACGGTTGATGAAATCAACGCGATCATGAAGGAAGCGGCTGACGGCGCACTGAAGGGCATCCTGACCTACAACACCGACCCGCTGGTCTCGGTGGATTACAACCACAACCCGGCTTCGAGCAACTTCGATGCGACGCTCACCAAGGTCTCCGGCCGCCTGGTGAAGGTCTCGTCCTGGTACGACAACGAGTGGGGCTTCTCCAACCGCATGCTCGATACCACCGTGGCATTGATGAACGCCAAGTAATATCGCCGCAAGCTGCAATGGAACGCCCCGCTGGTCGGGGCGTTTTGCTTTTCATAGTCTTACGCAAGTCCTGTTTATAATGGCTTTTCCCTGCTCAATGGAGGAAACGGCATGAAAGGGTTGAAGAAGCTGATCGCGGAAAACAAGGGCTTCCTGTTTTTCCTGTTCGGCATGATCGTGGTGCGCAGCGCAGTGGCTGACTGGTACGGCGTGCCGTCCGGCTCGATGTATCCCACGCTCATGGTCGGCGACCGCATTGTTTCCAATCGCCTGGCCTACGACGTCAAGCTGCCGTTCACCGATGTCGTCCTGAAGCATCTGGCCGATCCGAAGCGCGGCGATATCGTCACCTTCAGTTCACCGGAAGATGGCGAGCGCCTGGTCAAGCGACTCATCGCTGTACCGGGCGATGTGGTAGAGATGCGCGGGGAGGAATTGATCATCAACGGCGTGAAAGCCTCCTATGCGGAAGCGACCGGCGACACCGCGCGCCACATCACGCCGGATTACTCCGGCCCGCAACTCGTGCTCACTGAACAACTGCTCGGCACGCGCCATCCCATCATTGTCATGCCCGAGCGGCAGGCGCTGCGCAGCTTCGGCCCGGTTACCGTGCCGCCGGGAGAGTACCTGATGCTGGGCGACAATCGCGACAACAGCAAGGACTCCCGCTATATCGGCTTCGTGAAACGCGAACTGATCACCGGCAAGGTGTCGCGCGTCGCGTTTTCGCTCGATACCGACAAGTATTATTTGCCTCGCCTGGATCGCTTCGGCGCCGACTTGAAGTAAACCTTTCTCAGGGCGAAGCGCCGGCTGACCAGCGCTTCGCTTCGATCGACGGCCGAGGGAATCAGCTGCCGTCGCCCATTACTTCCTTCCACAAGCGCCTCACATTTTCCGCATCGCGTGCAACCCGCTCCATTGCGACGCGGGCACGATCATGCCCCTGCAGCCGAATCTCGTGCTGCATCTTGCGGAAGCTGCGATAGGCATGCGCCACATCGCCTGCCAGTGTTACATCGATCAAGCCGAGTTCGCCGCAGAGTTTCAGCAAGGCGATATTGCCGATGTCCGCGGTGAGCTGCGGGTATTGCGCGGCATTGCGCAGCACGAGGAATTGCACGATGAATTCAATATCGATCATGCCGCCGGCATCATGCTTGAGGTCAAACTGATCGGAACGATTCGGGTGCGCTTCATGCATGCGCTTGCGCATCGCCAGTACTTCCGACTTCAGCTTTTCCGGATCGCGTTCCTGCCGCAGCACTTCCTCTCGAATAAGCTCGAAACGTTCCCCGATCGCGATGTCGCCGGCGCAGAACCGGGCGCGCGTCAGTGCCTGGTGTTCCCACACCCAGGCAGAATCCTTCTGATATTTCTCGAAGGCGGCAAGGCGCGATACCAGCAAGCCGCTCGCGCCATCCGGGCGCAAGGCGATGTCCACGTCGAACAGAATGCCGGACGGCGTGTGCGTCGTCATCCAGGTGATGAAGCGCTGCGCGAGCTTGGCGTATAGCGCAGGCGCTTCCTGGTCATCGTCGTCGTAGAGGAAGACCACGTCAAGATCGGACGCGTAGCCTAGCTCCTTGCCGCCCAGCTTGCCGTAGGCGATGACCGCGAATTTCGGTATCTCACGATGGCGCGCGGCGATCGTTTTCCAGGCCGCCATGATGGTGGCGCCGACCAGGATGTCGGCGAGCGCGGAAAGATGGTCCGCCAGCCTTTCCACTGTCAGGCTTCCTTCCAGATCCTGTGCCAGCAAACGGAACAATTGCGCGTGATGCAGGTCGCGCAGCACGTTCATCTGGTGCTCGGTGTCGCCCTCCATGGTGGATAGCTGGCGTTCGACTTCCTTGCCGAAAGCGATCCAGTTCGGCGCCGCGTGCAAGGTGCGGTCGTCCAGCAATTCGTCAAGCAGGATGGGATGCTGCGTCAGGTATTTCGCCGCCCAGCTGCTGGCGCCCATCATGCGCACGACCCGCTCCAGCGTGTGGGGAAATTCGGTGAGCAGTGCGATATAGGACGCGCGGCGCGCAATCGCTTCGAGGAAGTCCAGCAATCGATTCAGCGTGTCGGCGCGGTTTTCCGAGACGCGCGCAATGATCGGCAACGCCGAATTCATCAGCGCGATCAGCTTGTCGCGATTCGCCTCCGGCATGGATTGCAGCTTGGGCGATTGCAGCGTCAGCCGCAGGCGCCTGGCAGACGCCGGCGCGTCATCGAATCCGAGGGAGAGCAGGCGGGCTTGCAAGGCCTCGTCGTTGTCCGTATCCGAGGTGGCGGGGTTGGCGGAGATGACCGGCATCGCATCGCCGTCGCTGTTGGACGGAGCTTCGCGCTTGTCGCTGAACATGGCATCGAACTGCGATGCGACGACGGCGCGATATTTGTTCAAATCGGCCAGCAGGTCTTCGGTGCGCTGGTAGCCCATCATCTGCGCCACCTTCAGGCAATCGTCCGGATTGGCGGGGAAGGTGTGGGTCTG
>DASVLM010000686.1:0-9896 GCA_036384875.1 Noviherbaspirillum sp. | reverse complement strand
GTGCCGGAAGCAGTCCCTTCCGAGGCAGATTCCGCGCCGTTGTCCAATGTGAAGTAGGAAGGGAATCGAGCGATGTTGAGGCGGATTTCGATCGCCTACGACGGCGAGAAGCCGGCGAAATATGCGGCACTGGTCGTCCGATAGCTAAAAAGGAGAGTTGCCATGTTCAACCGTATCCTGCTTGCCTACGATGGTTCCGAACCGGCGGAAAAGGCGTTCGATCATGCCGTAGACCTGGCCGCTAGGTACAGCGCGCAGCTGGAGGTGCTTGCAGTCGCGCGCCCGCCTGATTTCGGCGACGACGTTGAAACGGAAGCCATGCTGGAGAATGTCCAGGAGCACTTCAAGGCACGCTTTGCGCAGATGGAGCAACGTGCAGCGCAGCATGGCATCGCACCTGAATTCAATGTGCGGGTCGGCCATCCTGCGGAGCAGATCGTCCGGCAGGCGGAAGAGAAAGCCGTCGACCTGATCCTCGTCGGCCACCGCGGCAAGGGCCTGTTCGAGCGCTGGTTGCTCGGTTCGGTATCGCGCGTCGTGATCGCCTATGCGCATTGCGCGGTAATGGTCATCAGATAACGTGCTCTCGCAACACGAAGGAATAGCCCAGGCATGAACGAGATCTTCTGCATGCATTGTTTCGCATTGCTGCCCGCCGGGACGAAGGTTTGCCCTGTATGCGGGCGCAAGACGGACGACGCCGATGACGGCGACTATCAGGAGCGGCTCGTCAACGCCTTGCACCATCCGCTGGCCGATGTGCGCATGCGCGCGATCATTGTGATCGGCTTGCGGCATGACAAAGTGGCAGCCGATGCGCTGGTTGCTTGCGCACTGCGCAACCCGGCTGACGTGGTGGAGGGAATGCAGATCGTCGAGGCGCTCAAGATCATCGACGACGGCAAGCCGCGCATGTCGGCCTTCCACTATTTACATGCCAGGCATCCCGCCGGGGCGATCAAGCAGGCCGCGCAAACCGTGCTGGATACCGATTCGGCGGCGTCCGACGCGACGCACCGCGCCGGCCCGCTTTCAATGCAAAGGAATGACGATGATTGACATCAACATACCCGGATACCGGCAAGTCGCGTTGTCGCACCTGGTGGTCGACTTCAACGGCACGCTGGCGTATGACGGCACGCTGGCGTATGACGGCGCGCTGCGCGAAGGCGTGAAACCGCAACTGGCGCAACTGGCGAAGCTGCTCGATATCCATGTGGTCAGCGGCGATACCTACGGTACGGCGAACGAGGAATTGCACGGCGTCCCTTGCCAAATCGTACTGCTGCAAGCGGAAGGGCAGGCGCAGGCCAAACGCGAGATCGTGCAGCAACTCGGGGCCGATATGACGGTGGCGGTCGGCAACGGCCGCAACGACGCGCCGATGATGGCATTGGCGACGCTTTCCATCGCAGTGATCGGCACCGAGGGCACCGCCGCCGAAACGCTGGCCAACGCGGACGTCGTCACCAACAATATCCACGCGGCGCTCGGCATGCTGCGGCATCACAAGCGCTTGATTGCGACGCTGCGATCATGACGGGGCTGGCTACATGCTGAAAACAACGCACAGGAACGCCAGCAGGAGCCGCGCATGATGGAATTCGCCGCCAGCCGTTCCGCGCATGCGGACCGCGTCGTGCCGCAGGACGGCTCGCTGTCGGATGGCGAAGTCGGCTTTCTGTGGTGGTTCATTCAGGGCGGCATCATGGATGGCGAAGTGCGCGCGCGGCTGTGCCGCGGCTGGGGATTGTGTCCGCGCCACAGTTTCGCCTATCTGTCAGTCGATGCCGCGTTCCGCCATTTTTACCTGCACGGGCCAGCGGTGCTGTATGCGGACCTGATGACGCGCGCCCGCGACGCATTCGCATTGTCGGGGCCGCTGCATGAGATGCGCCTGCAACATCGGCTGCGCACGTGCGGCCCGTGTCATATATGCGCCCAAGGTCTTGGACCCGACTCCAAGGGGTTTGCCAGCCCGCAGCATCTTGCCATCGGGCGCAATACGGAAAGTATCCGTAGCTTCATGCGGAAAATGCGGCCGTTCTGGTCCGCAGCAGTATGCGGACGCTGCGCCGGCACGGCGGCCGAAGCACGCTGCCGGCTCCATCTGCTGGAGAGCATCGCGGACGCCGGCCTGCGCGACCCGGAGCGGCAGCGCGCGCTGGTGGAGGACATCACGCGCCATCTTCTCAGTTACGAACGATCGTTCCGTTGGGAGTTCAATGGCACCGATACGGTCGAAGACCGTGCCGGACTGATAAGCGCCGTCGGTTAGTGCAGTGGCTGGAGCGTGCTGCTGCGGGCCGATGCCAACGGCGCAGTGATGCAGTGAGAGGCGACGCATGCCATCTACCGGGTCTCGGATTTTGTTTCAAGCCGCAGCGGACATGGCGTTGACGGATGGTGACCGCACAATCCCAGGCGAGCGCGAGGGCGCAGCCGCGAACCAAGAGAGGGTTGGCCACATGCGCTTCCACAGTATCCTGTTTCCCGTTCCCGGCGTCGCTGTCAGGCATGACGTACCTGACTTCTTTCATGACCTGAATCTCGACCAGATCGTGGATATGGTGACCGCCGGCAGGCAGGAATACGATCTCGCTTCGTTTTTCCATACCGGACTGCACGATCTCGAGGCGATCACTTATCGGCAGGAAGTCATGCGCGACCTCGACGGCCAGCGCGCGCGACAGGCCATTGGCGCATTTTCTCAACGCATGCGCGCGATGCGCGAGCACCTGGAGCAAGCGCAGAAGCGCCAATATCAGTACGAAAAGGCGCGCTGGTTCCTCGGCGCCGTGGAGCGGTATTGTGACGCGGCCGAGGGCTTGTTGCAGGATCTGCATCGCCTTCCTCTGGAGTCGGCCGGCATGTGTGCATTCTGCCGGTATCTGGACGTGTATGTGCAATCCGCGGCCTTCGTGCAGCTTGCAGCGGCAACGCGGACCCTGGCATCGGACCTGGCGGCTATCCGCTATAACCTGCTCATCTACGGCGACCGCGTCACGGTTCTGCCTTATGCAAACGAAACCGATACCAGCGCGGCGGTTGAGGAGACGTTCCGCAAGTTCCGGCGCGGCACGGTGAAAGACTATCGCAGCCAATTCGGCGATACGGCCGGCATGAACCACATCGAGGCGCAGGTGCTGGACCGGGTGGCGCTGCTCAATCCCGACATCTTCGCCGCGCTCGATCGCTATTGCGCGCAGTATGCGGCCTACCTGGATGAAACCATTGCGCGTTTTGACCGCGAGATCCAGTTCTATGTTGCTTACCTGGAATACGTGGATACCTTCCGCAGCGCGGGCTTGAGTTTCTGTTACCCACAGTTGTCCACAGGCGATAAAGAGGTCGCCTGCCGCGATGCCTTCGATCCCGCGCTGGCCCGAAAACTGGTGACGGAGCGGGGAACGGTCGTCTGCAATGATTTCCATTTACGAAGCCCGGAGCGGATGTTCGTCGTGTCCGGTCCGAATCAGGGCGGCAAGACCACCTTCGCGCGTATGTTCGGCCAGTTGCACTACCTGGCGAGTCTCGGCTGTCCGGTGCCGGGTTCGCAGGCACGGCTGTTCCTGTTCGACCGCCTGTTCGCACATTTCGAAAGGGAAGAGGACATCACGACGCTGCGCGGCAAGCTGGAAGACGACTTGGTGCGCATGCACTCGATTCTCGGGCAGCTCACGCCGAACAGCGTCGTCGTCGTGAACGAGATTTTTTCGTCGACATCGCTCAAAGACGCGCTCTTCCTGAGTAGGGAGGTAATGGCGAGTCTCTCCGCGCTGGACGTGTTGAGCGTGTGTGTCACCTTCCTCGACGAGCTGGCGTCATTCAACGAAAAGACTGTCAGCATGGTCAGCACTGTCGATCCGGACAATCCGCTGCTGCGTACCTACCGCGTTGAACGCAGGCCGGCCGACGGACTGGCATACGCGCTGGCGATCGCCGAGAAGCATCGTGTCACTTATGAGTGGCTCAAGGAACGGATCAAGCCATGAAAGTGCTGCTGATGCATCGCGACCGGGATTTCGAGCCGCCGCAAAGCGGGCCATGGGATGCGCCGGCGCTGACGCAGGATCTGGCGCTCGATACGCTGTGGCAGGCGATGGCCGGCGACGACGAGTTCCTCGGCAACATCGCGCATCAGGCGCTGTTTGCAGGCCTGCAAAATGACCTCGACACCATCCTGTACCGGCAAGCGGTGTTGCGGGATTGCCTGAACAATCCGGCCACGGTCCGCAGGCTGTATGAACTCGCGGTGGAAACCATCGAGCAAAAGAAGAAACACTATTTCAGCATCTTCAGCAATTATCCGTCAGCGATTCTTCGCGACTCGATCGAGCTGATGCAACTGTTCGTCGATATGCTCAAGGCCTTGCGCGATATGGCGCGGCCACAGACAGGCCGCTTCGAATCGGAGGGTTTCACCAATCTGTTCACGATGCTCGACACGGAGCTGGGCGATGATTATCTGGCGCGCATCCGGCAGCACCTGAAAGAACTGAAATTCAAGGATGGCGTGCTGCTGAGCGTCGAACTGAGCGACGGCAACCGTGGCACGCACTATATCGTGCGCAAGCCGGCCGCCGTGGCGTTGCCCTGGTGGTCGCGCGTGATTCCCAAGCGACTGCCGGGATATACCTTCCGTCTTGCCGAGCGCGATGAAGCCGGCGCGCGGGCGCTGTCGGACATCGAGGGACGCGGCATCACCCTGGTGGCCAATGCGTTGGCGCAGTCGGTCGAACATATTCTGAGTTTTTTCCAGGCGTTGCGGACCGAGCTGGCCTTTTATGTGTGTTGCCTGAACCTGCAGCAGCGGCTGGCGGTGCTGGGCGAGCCGCTCTGTTTTCCGCGGCCGGCGGCCATCGGCGAACGCCGGCATAACTGGCGCGAACTGTATGACGTGTGCTTGGCGCTGCAAGTGCAACGATCGGTGATCGGCAATACCGCCGATGCCGATGGCAAGACCCTGACGATCATCACCGGCGCTAACCAGGGCGGCAAGTCGAGCTTCCTGCGTAGCATTGGACTGGCGCAGGTGATGATGCAAAGCGGGATGTTTGTCGCGGCGGAGGCGTTCGAGGCGGAGCTTTGCGCTGGCCTGTTTACCCATTACAAGCGGGAAGAAGATGCGAGCATGAAGAGCGGCAAGTTCGACGAGGAACTCGTCCGGATGAGCGCCATTGCCGACCGCATCGGACCGGATGCGCTGCTGCTCTTCAACGAATCGTTTGCGGCGACCAACGAGCGCGAAGGATCGGAAGTCGCGCGGCAGGTGGTCGCCGCGCTGCTGGACAGGCAGATCAAGGTTTTCTTCGTCACGCATTTCTATGAATTTGCACATGCGTGCTACGGCAAGCGCAGTGACGATGCACTCTTCCTGCGCGCGGAACGGCTGGCCGACGGCACACGCACCTTCAGGCTTGTCGAGGGCGAACCGCTGGAAACCAGTTACGGCGAAGACTTGTATGGAAAAATATTCGCGTCCGACGCAGGGAAGCCGGGCACGGGATGATTGCCGGCGCCGGGCTGAGGCGTGGCAGAGGCACTGCAGCTCGTCCGCACCGGTGCATCAACATGCAACAGCAATCGTTTTTCAATTCCTGGGAGAGAACAGCATGAGCCTGAACGATGTCCCCGCCGGTCGCGATCTGCCGAACGATTTCAACGTCATCATCGAAATCCCAATGAACGCGGATCCGGTCAAGTATGAAGTCGACAAGGAATCCGGCGCGATTTTTATCGACCGCTTCATGAGTACCGCAATGCACTATCCATGCAACTACGGTTACATTCCGCGCACCCTGTCCGCCGATGGCGATCCGGTCGACGTGCTGGTTGTTACGCCGTTGCCGTTGATGCCCGGCGTGGTGGTGCGCTGCCGTCCGCTCGGCGTGCTGCGCATGACCGATGAAGCGGGCGCCGACGCCAAACTGCTGGCGGTGCCGATCGATAAGGTACTGCCGATATATGCGCATTGGCAAAAGCCAGAGGACATCAATCCGTTGCGGCTGCAGCAGATCCAGCATTTCTTCGAACACTACAAGGATCTGGAGCAAGGCAAGTGGGTGAAGATCGACGACTGGTTTGGCCCGGAAGAAGCGAAGGCAGAGATCATGGCAGGCCTCGGCGCGTATGACGCGGCGGCTGGCAAGCCGGCGATTTAAGCCGGCCTTGTCGGCGATGTCCGGTGCTGGGCGCTTTGCACGGGCGCAAATTCGTGATGGGAAGAGACGATCGGAACGCCGGTTTTTAAACTGGATAGCAAGGAGAGTGGCGATGGGAGTTCACAAAATGCCGAGTCATCTGGCAGGGAAGATCGTGAAGATCAAGTCCAGCGTATCGACACACGGGGGAAAGGAATTCGAAGTCCGTGACTGGTGGGACCGCTGCCATGGTTACAGTTGGATGCTGGCGCTGTCCAACCCGATCTGCACGATTTACGCAATCCGGTCCGGATGCTTCGGCAGGACCGAGACGCTCGACGACGAAGTTTTATACGGCAGGATAGGGCAGTTCATGCACCTGCTCCACATCAGCGAACTGGAAGACGAGGACCCATCGTTAGCCGCTCGGTGCCGGATGCGAAAACCAATGCGTCCGGACATGCATGGCGGACAGCAAGATAATCACCGCCGCAGTGGGCTTCGCGATGAGTTGCGTCCGGATTGTATTGTCACGGACCGTTCGCCGGCCGACGAGCATGAAAGCGTTCCTTGTTTCATGGAGGCGTGTCTTTAGACGCCCGGTGCCAGCGCACCGAAAATTTGCAATGCACGATGGGTCAATGCGATATTGGGTGCCGCCCCCGGCGCGCCCGCGAAGCCGCCGCCGGCGGCCTGGCAGCCGAGCCCGAATCGAAGTATGTCGGTGGCATGCCTGACCGCCAGCGACAGCATCGCGCAACACTGAAGTCCGCCGTATAACACGTCCACGTTGCACAGCCGTGAGTCGTCCGTCAATGTGAAGCCGTAGCCCGGCAATTGCTTGCGTTCGACGAAGGCGCGTGTGTCGGCCGCGGGAGCGGGGGCACCGAGCAGTGCAAGGATGCGCAGAGCCAGCCCGGTGTCGCACAGATTCGGCTTGTCGCCGTACCCGCCGTCGTGTCGGAGGCCATGGATATGCTGCGCCACGTCGGTCGCCTGCGACAGCAATCCGAAACATTGCCGCAGCCACGCCGTTTTCAGCGTCCTCGTGAGCCAGCTGCTGGCGGCTACTGCGCTGCCGGCAGGCGGGGCTGATAGCGGCAGAGCGCGGATGCCGGATGGTTGCGGCAAGTCCGTCAATGACGGCGATTGCAGCAAATCCAGCGTACGCACGATGAAGTACAGCGCATCGAGTCCGGCCGGACGTGCCGCGCACAAGTCATCCACCAGCACGTCCTTGCGCGGCACATCAATGCCGAGCAAGGCGAGTGCCGCCACCGCATGCCAGGTATCGTGCAGGTTCGGTTGGTCGATATAGGGCGAGCGATAGAAGCAAAAGCCGCCAGTGTCCGATTGGCGGTCATGCAAGTAACCGGCCGCGCGCTGGCGAGCTGCCTTGATCCGGTCCATGAGGTCAGGCGAGATGGGGGGGAAGCGTTCATGCTGACGCTGCGCCATGGTCCATTCCCTCGATTGATGTCAACGCCCGATGCGCAGCAAGGCCACGGTACCGATGCCGAGCAAGGTCATGCACAGGGAGCCGACGACATGGATGCCGATCGCGCCCAGCGCCCACATCAGGCGCCCGTCCCGGAGCAGCGCGACCACTTCGGCGGAAAACGTGGAAAAGGTGGTCAAGCCGCCGAGAAAGCCGGTCACGACCAGCAGCCGTATTTCCGGCGCAAGCGACGGATATTCAGCGAACACCGCGATTGCGATCCCGATCAGATAGCCGCCGGCCAGGTTGGCGACCAGGGTTCCGGGCGGAATGTCGGGGAACAGGGAATTGAGCTGGGAACTGAGAAACCAGCGCAGAACGGCGCCGCTGGCGGCGCCGGCACTGATGGCCGCGATCGAAGTGAATACCATATACCTGTCCTTTCTTTTTGCGGATCGGACAGGCGCGGCGTGCAGCCTACGCGTCCTCTCCTGGACTTATCCGTAGGCATCATCAGTCGGCGGCTGGATGCCGCGACGGTTAATGGAGGAATGCCATCTCCTTTGGTTTCAATTTACCAGAGATAAATGCTGCCTGCAGTGTGCTGGAAAATTTGATTTGCCTGGGTGTCAAGACAACCATGGCAGGTCAAAGCGATCATTGCGCTCGCGGCTGCATGGCAATGACAGCCATCCCGGCGAGCGCCATGCCCGCGCCCACCATATCCCAACGGCCCAGACTGATGCCGTCAACAAATCGAAGCCATAGCAAGGCCACCGCGATGTACATGCCGCCATAGGCCGCGTAGGTAGGACCCGCAGCGGTCCGATACAGGGTAAGCAGCCAGGCAAACAGGCCCGGTGACACGGCGGCCGGCAACAAGAGCCACACGGACTTGTCCTGTTTCAGCACCAGCCATGGCAAATAGCAACCGATAATCTCCGCCAGTGCAGTGATGGCAAACAGAATTCCCAGTTTTATCAGACCAGGCATTTCTTTTCTCTATCGGAAGGACGCTTGCCATATGCAGGGAACGCTGCTCGTCTCAGGGGCCGCATGGGCCACAGTAAGGGAGATACCCAACTACACCGACCAGTCAACGATACCGGCCCAAGCTGTCAGCAGGACGACCAAACCGAAAGCGATACGGTACCAGGCAAACACGATGAACGTATGGTTGGCAATAAAGCGCAGCAACGCGCGTATCGCAAGGAATGCGCTGAAGAAAGCAGCCGCAAAGCCGACCGCGAAAATCTGAACGTCATCGACGCTCAAGTCGTTTCGCACCTTGTAAAGACTGTAGAGCGCTGCTGCACCGAGCGTCGGAATGCCGAGGAAAAACGAAAATTCGGTTGACGCTTTGCGCGACAGGCCGAGAAACAGCCCGCCGATGATCGTGGCGCCGGAGCGCGACGTGCCCGGAATCAGCGCGAAGCATTGCATCAGGCCGACTTTCCACGCATCGCCAAGCGACATCGCATCGACGCTGTCGACCCGCACCCGATGCTGGCGCTTCTCCGCCCAGAGAATGATCAGCCCACCGACGATGAATGCCATCGCCACTGGAACGGGCGCGAACAGATGTGCCTTGATCGTCTTGTTGAACAGCAGGCCAACCACGGCTGCGGGGATGAACGCGAGCACGATGCCGATGAGCAGGCGGCGTTCCTGTCCGGAATGGCGTGCACCGGCAAGCGTGTGGCCGATTTTCCTTCGATACTCCCAGACCACTGCGAGCATTGCGCCGAGCTGGATGACGATTTCGTAGACGTCGCGCTTGTCCTTATCCAGAAAATGAAGCAGGTCCCCAGTCAGGATCAGATGTCCGGTGCTGGAGATCGGCAAGAACTCGGTAATCCCTTCCACCACGCCCATGATGAGCGACTTGATCAATAGCATTGTATCCATCGTGTTCTTTTCCGTTGTTCGTTTGCTACAGCGAGTGCGAAGATTGTACGCAAGAGTTATTGCGCGTACAAAACATGAGGGGCGATCAAGGAGTGCAATGCCGGATAATGCAGATAGGCAGGCGATGGTGTGTTGATTTTTCTTGATGAGAACATTTTTTACAAATGGAAAAGTGTTGTCGTAAACGGCCTCTTCGCCAACGCATGATGACAACGCAGCGACATGTGTCTGACCGCGCGGTCCTCGGCTTGAGGAAAGTCAATATATTTGTCGCGAACGTGCGCCCATCGCCCAAATGCAGCCATGCTGCAATTGTGCCGATCAATAAGTTTTGATAACATCCGGTTTCAATTTGGAGATGGCATTCCTCCTCGAACCGCCGCTCGCATTCGCCGAGCAGCTGATGA